>NZ_JBEPCJ010000004.1:0-73033 GCF_040299565.1 Spirillospora sp. NPDC000708 | reverse complement strand
TGGGCGGTGAGGGTTGGGCGGTGAGGGTTGGGCGGTGAGGGTTGGGCGGTGTGGGTTGGGCGGTGTGGGTTGGGCGGTGAGGGTTGGGCGGTGAGGAGCCGGGGGCTTGGGGCCCGGGGGGCGGGGGTGGGGATCAGGTGTCGTCGGGGCGGGGGGTGTCTACGGCGGGGAGGCAGACGCGGTCGCGGCCGGATTCCTTGGCGCGGTAGAGGGCGAGGTCGGCGGCTGCGAGCAGTTCGATGAGATCTTCGCCGTGGGTGCGGAAGAGCGCGACGCCGACCGAGACCGTGACCGTGACGGTGCCCTCCTCCGCGGGGACGGCGAGGCGGCGGACGCGGCCGCGCAGGCGCTCGGCCACCCGGCACGCCTCGACGGTGTCGGCGCCCGGCAGCAGGACCACGAACTCCTCGCCGCCGAACCGGCCCACCACGTCGTAGTCGCGCAGCTGGTGGCAGAGGGTGCTGGCCACGCCGACGAGCACCTGGTCGCCGATCAAGTGGCCGTGGGTGTCGTTCACCCGTTTGAAGTGGTCGATGTCGATCAGCAGCAGCGCGAGGGCGTCGTGGGTGCGCTGGGCCCGGGACAGCTCGGTGTCGGCCTCCCGCTGCCAGGCCGCCGCGTTCAGCAGGCCGGTCTTGGCGTCGGTGCGCGCGGCGGCCTGCAGCTGCTGGTGCATCAGGCTGCGCTGCAGCAGCATCACCGGCGGCAGCGCCAGCACCAGCAGCCCGAGCGTCAGCGCGCTCGTGATCGCGACGAGGATGCCGACGCACAGCTCGACCACGTCCAGCAGCAGGCTCTCGCGCGTCCAGAGGACGTCCCGCCAGCGGCTCTCCGGGTTGGCGGCGTGCGCGGCCACCGCGACCAGCGCCGTGTTCACGATGGTGAACAGCGCCGCGCACCCCACCGCCGCCGGGATGCCCGGATACGCCTCCACCACCCATTGCGGTGCGCCCGCCAGCGGGTGTGGCACCACCACGTGGAACACCAGCGACGCGCATGCTCCGGCTATGCCGAGCGCCGAGGCGACCAGGCCCCTCCGGTAGACCAGGGTCCGGCGCACCCGGAACTGCAGGAGCGCCTGCAGGGGGATCGGGATCAGCAGCGCGTACAGCGGCGGCAGCAGCAGCGCCACGGGCAGCCACCAGGCCGACAGCAGGTCCCGCGCCACCCCCGCCGGCATGCCGAGGCGGCGGGTGGCCTCGATGCAGACCGCGCCGCACGCCAGCAGCGCCGCGAAGGTCGCCAGGTCGTGGAGCCGGAAGGGCGTGCGGAACAGCAGGGCGACGATCAACCCCAGATGGACGGCGACGACCGCCGGCACATAGACCACGAGCAGGGACGGACGCCCCAGAAGCGATCGGCGGCGGGGCACGCGGGTGAGTTCCCCGCCCCGGTCCTCGGCGGACGACTGCACTGCCGTCATCCTTCCCCCTTACACGCATCACGTTGTGTAACACGATAGTTGCAACGTGTGCGGAACGGGCGGGAAACAGGTACCTTCGGTAGGGCACATGCTGGTGACCGTTCTGGGCACCATGCATAGGAGGCCGCGGATCGGCGGACCTCGGCACATCCTGAGGGGGGCAACACCATGCGCGGCGTTTCCTGGATCTAGGCGGGCCGCAGGACCCCGACGGTGCGGGGGCGAAGACCGGCAGCGATCGATCTGTCGGCCCCGCCCCCGTCCGCTCAAGTCCGGTACCCCGAATCCCGGACGCCCAGGCGCCCGCCGCCGCATCGCGCATACTTCACCTCACTCATCGCATGGGCGCCTTCACGCATCGCCACCCTGGTCGAATCGATGCCTCGCTCTTATGAGCTTTTGGGGCGGTGCTGCGGCGGCTTTCCGTTCGCAGAGGCCGACCGACGCCTGGGTACTGATCGCCGGCCTGGTCAGGCGGCTTGGGGGGCGGGTTCGGCGGGGATCCCGCCTTCGGCGTCGGGCGGGGCCGTCAGGGCCCACTGGTCCGCGGCGTCGCGGGCGGCCTGGCGGTCCTCGTCGGTGAGGGCGCCGCCCCGCTGGACGGGGCGGAAGTCGGCCGTGCCCCGGCCCAGGTCGTGGCCGACGGTGTTGGCCTCGATCTCGGCGGAGAACCGCCACTGGCCGTCGCGCTCGTACTGGCGGACGCGGAGCCGGCCGGTGACCAGGACGGGCGTGCCGCGCCGGAAGTCGGAGGCGTTGACGTTGTCGGCGAGGCCGCGCCAGCAGTTGACGGTCAGGAACATGGTGTCGAGGTCCTGCCAGGAGCCGGCCTCGCGGTCGTAGCGGCGGGGCGTGCACCCGACCCGCAGGGACAGGAACGGCGTGCCGTTGCCGGTGACGGTGTAGTAGGGCTCGGCGGCGGTCCAGCCGATGACGGTGACGTGCGCTTCGTTCACGGGTCCTCCGTTGGTTCGCGACTTACAGAACCAACGGTGCCCGAGCCGTTACCGTCCGCGACAGCCCTGCGGGAAATGTGGATAACTACGCGGGCGGGCGCCCCAAGGCGACGTCCACGTCGTGTCGGAAGCCCGCGTAGACGCGCAGGTCGGCGGCGACGGGTTCGAGGACCTTGTCACGGGCGACGCGCTCGATGCCCTCGCGCATGTGCTCTTCCATCTTGTCGCCGTGCTTGGCGGAGGAGAGCGCGACGAGGTTGCGGCAGGCGGACGAGGTGAGCCAGCCCATGCCGAGGGTGCAGACGACCAGGACGGCGACGTACGGGATGAGCCCCGACCTGCCGATGAGGCCGCTCGGGTCGTCCCCGCCGACCTTGAGAACGCCGTAGGCGACCAGGACGCCGATCCAGACGACGCTGAGGACGGCGACCAGGATCAGGAAGTACTGCCAGGTCTTGACCAGCCACCACCAGCGCGGCACCTGGTTGAAGGTGGGCAGCGCCTCCTTGAGGGACTCGCCGAGCGCCTCGGGGATCTCGGTGGCGTGCGAGCGGGCGGCGGCGCGGACGGAGCGGGCCCAGTGCACGGGCAGCTCGCCGGTGATGCCGTCGGTGACGCCGGCCAGGGCGTTGTCCACGTCGCCCTGCTGGGCGCCGATGGGGCCGGTGAAGGCGTTGCGGAGCTCCTCGCGCAGCTCGGTGAGGCGCATCCGGCGCAGCGGGTCCGAGCGGAGCCGGGTGATCAGGGCGCTGACGGGCCAGCCGACGAAGTCGGCGGCGCGCAGCTCGTAGGCGCTCTCCATGGCCTCGGCGACGGCGGGCGCGCCGGCGGCGTCGGTGAGGGCCTGGACGAGTTCGGTGCGGCGGCCCTCGTCGACGCCGGTGGGGGGCTCGGCGTCGAAGCGGTGCTCGGCGAAGCGCTCGGCGATCCGGTCGACGTCGGCGGCGAGGCGCTCGCTGCGGGCCCGGCGGGCGGCGACGGTGTCGACGAGGACGTCGCGGAAGCCGTGCACGCCGTCCTCGGCGACGGCGGAGGTGGTGATGATGCGCGGCTGGGCGAGGCCCTCGGCCTCCAGGAGGCGGCGCAGGTCGGCGACGCAGTCGTCGATCTCGTCGGGGGCGAGCCGGTCGACCTGGTTGAGGACGATCAGCGTGACGCCGGCGTACCGGGCGAACGGGACGATGTAGTTGCGGTGCAGGGCGGCGTCGGCGTACTTCTGCGGGTCGACGACCCAGACGAGCAGGTCGGCGATCGCCACGAACCGGTCGACCTCGGCACGGTGCATGGCCTGGATGGAGTCGTGGTCGGGCAGGTCGAGCAGGACGAGGCCCTGCAGGGAGCTGTCGGCGCGCTCCAGGTCGAGGGCGCTGGCGCGGGCGTAGCGGCGCCGCTTGTCGACGTCGAGCCAGTCCAGCAGGGGGCCGGCGCCGTCGAGGCCCCAGACGCAGGCGTGCGCCTTGGAGGTCATGGGGCGGCGCATGCCGGTGGGCGAGAGCTCCAGCCCGCAGATGGCGTTGAACAGCGAGGACTTGCCGCTGCCGGTGCCGCCGGCGAGGGTGACGACGGTGTGCTCGCCGGACAGCCGCAGCCGCTGCCCGGCCCGGTCGAGCAGCGCTCCGGCGTCGTCGAGGAGCGGCCGGTCCAGCCGTCCGGTGCCGGCCTCGACGAGGCGGTCCAGGCCGTTGAGCCGGTCGGTGAGGGTGGGGGCGGCGGGCTCGGCGCGCTCGGCGGGCACCGCCGGGGGCGCGCCGGGGACGTCCGTGGCGGGGACCGGGATGCCGCCGGGGCTCGTCGGCGAGCCGGCGGGCAGGGCCGAGGTGGTCATCGGGCGACCTCGAGGTTGTAGGTGGCCTGGTACAGCTGGACGGGGACGGTCTCGTCGGGGAGGCCGGCGCCGTCGAGCACCTGCCCGAACCGGATGGCCTCCTCGTCGAACAGCATCCCGATGCGGCTGCGCAGGTCGGCGCGGGCCTTGGCGCCCATGCCGCGCAGCGACTCGGCGCCGAACAGCGCCTTCAGCAGCCGCTGCGGGACGGCGCTGTTGCCGCCCTCGACGGCCACGTCGGAGGTGCCGTAGCCGAGCAGTCCTATCGTCAGGACGAGGGAGACCGCCTCGGTGTCGAACGAGACGAGCTTGGCGACCGAGCGCTTGGTCACGCCCTCGGTGCGGATCAGCTCCTGGACGTGGTCCTGCCAGGCGCTGACGGCCCGGGTGACGCGGCGCGACAGCTCCGGGGAGACGTGCCCGATCTCGTCGCCGCGCCCGGCGAGCACCGTGCCGCCGGCGGGGTGGGCGCGCCAGCGGGCGACGACCTGCTCGGCGCCGTGCTCGGCGGTCGACATGATCAGCGATTCGAGGCCGCTGCGCAGCGCGGCCTTGAGCGCGCGCACACGGGCGGGGCTGCGGTGGCGCCGGTTGGAGCCCCGGCCGCGGCGCGCGCGCTGGACGTGCAGGGCGCGCAGCAGGTCGCCGGTGCCGGCGAAGTCCTGCCAGCGGGCGAGGACCTCGCCGCGCAGCAGGGAGCCGTTGCGGGTGGCCTCGTCGAGTTCGGCGAGGGCGGTGCCGTAGGCGGCCTCGACCTGCTGGGCGAGCTCGGCGCGCTGCTCGACCTGCGCCTCGACCTGGCGGGCCAGCTCGGGGACGCGGGTGCGGAAGCTGTCGAGGACGGCGGCGAGGGTGTCGCTGATGACGACCTCGCGGTCCTCGACGTCCTCGGCGACGCCGATGAGCCAGTCGCGGATGTCCTCGACGGTCTCCTCGGGGAGCCGGCTCTCCTCGATCCGGGTCTCAGGGATCGTGAAGCGGCGGGCGTCGCCGACCTCGTGCTCGTCGAGCATCTCGCCGAAGTGCTCGACGACGTCGGAGCTGCCCTGCCCGACCGATCCGGCGCGCCCGCCGGGGCCGTCGCCCTGCGGGACGCGGGAGAGCACGACGCCGATGGTGGCGCCGTTCTCCTTGGCGCGCTGGAGCATCTGCCACACCTGCGCGTCGGCGTAGCGGGCGGCGGTGGTGACGCACAGCCACAGGTCGGCGGCCGCCATCAGCTTGGTGGCGAACTCGTAGTGGTCCTCGAAGACCGAGTCGAAGTCGGGGCTGTCGAGCAGCGCCAGGCCGGGCGGGAGGGCCTCGCTGGCGATGATGACCAGCTGGTCGCCCGCGATGGCGTCGGGCGCCGGGCCGCGGACGCGGCCCATCCCGGGCAGCAGCGGCCCCTCCATGAACCACTGCACGTGGTCGGGATGGCAGACCAGGATCGGGCTGCTGGTGGTGGGGCGGAGCACGCCGGTGGCGCTCACGCGGGCCCCGACGAGCGTGTTGACCAGCGTGGACTTGCCCGCGCCCGTCGACCCGCCGAGCACCACCAGCATCGGCGCGCCCGCCGCCTGGAGGCGGGGCAGGACGTAGTCGTCGAGCTGGTTGCGCAGCTCGTCGCGGGCCTCGCGGGCCTCCTCGACGCCGGGCACGTCGAGCAGGAAGTCGAAGGCGCCGAGCTGCTCGCGCAGCGCGGTCAGCGCTCTGACCAGCTCGCCCTGCCGGACCGTCGCGGCGCCGGACGGCGGGTGCTCTTCGGGCATGGCTTTCCGGGACGCGGGCTTCGCGGAGTCCTCGCCTCCGCGTCCGGTGCCCGCCTCCTCGTCGTGGACCGCGCTTCGCTCTGCGGGGGGTGTCACGGATCCCGTCCCAAGTCGGCTCGAATCATGTCGATCTCTCGCGCCACGTCGACCACGTCGCCCACGACCACGATCGCCGGGGGCCGGACTCCGCCGGCGGCCATCTCGTCGGCCACGGTGCCCAGTGTCGCGGTCAGCGTCCGCTGGCCCGGGAGGGTGCCGTCCTGGATGACGGCGACCGGCGTGTCGGACGACCGACCATAGCGCACCAGGGCGGGCGCGATGAGCGCCATCCGCTCCACCGCCATGAGCAGTACGAGCGTCCCGTGGGCGCGGCCGAGCGCCTCCCAGTCGACGGTGGACTCGGGGTGCCCCGGCGGGACGTGCGCGGAGACGACGTGGAACTCCTGCGCGACGCCGCGGTGGGTCACCGGGATGCCGGCCGCGGACGGCACCGCGACCGAGCTGCTGATCCCGGGGACCACCGTGACCGGGACGCCGTTGCGGGCGCAGTGCAGCGCCTCCTCGCCGCCGCGGCCGAAGACGAAGGGGTCGCCGCCCTTGAGGCGGACGACGAACTTCCCCTGCTTCGCGTGCTCGACGAGGTAGTCGTTGATCTTGTCCTGGGTGACGGTCCGGCCGTAGGGGATCTTCGCGGCGTCGATCACCTCGACGTCGGCGGCCAGCTCGTCCAGCAGCCCGCCGGGGGCGAGCCGGTCGGTGACGACGACGTCGGCCATCGCGAGCAGCTGCCGGCCGCGGACGGTGATCAGGCCCGGGTCGCCGGGGCCGCCGCCGACCAGCGCGACACCGGACGGCTTGCGCCGGGAGTGCCGGGACTCCAGGGCGCCGTCGCGGAGCCCGTCCACCACGGCGTCGCGGATGCCGGCGGCGCGGCGCGGGTCGCCGCCGAGCAGCACCCCGACGGTGGCGTCGCCGGCCTGCCCGCTCGCGGGCGTCCAGGCCGGGGACGACTCGGCGTCGTCGGCCCGCACCGACCAGATCCGGGCGGCCTCCGCGTCGGCGACGACGTCCCCGTTGACCTTGGCGTCGTCGGTGACGGCCTGCACCAGCCAGGCGCCCGCGCAGTCGCCGCGCCGGTAGGGGCGCGCGTGCCAGGCGATGCGGCCCGCCTCGGCGAGGCCCTGCAGCGAGGCGGTCACCTCGGGCGAGACGAGGACGACCTCGGCGCCCGCGTCCAGCAGCGCGGGGACGCGGCGCTGCGCGACCCGGCCGCCGCCGACGACGAGGACGCGTCGCCCTCGAAGGCGCAGACCTAGCAGGTACGGGGGCACGTGGTGATTCTTTCGGACGCCGGTGACGGACAAGTGTCTTTGCGGAACAAAGGTACTCGGGTTGGCGAGTTCATGGAGAGGGGCTCCGGCCGTTCGATAGCCGAGCGTGACTCATTCCGAGATCAGGTCGTTACGGGGCGCCGCCTCCTTCTCGGTGACGCCGGCCGAGTCGAACGTGGCGACCTCGTGCAGCACCCGTACCGAGCCCTGGACCAGCGGCAACGCCAGCAGGGCGCCGGTCCCCTCGCCGAGCCGCAGCTCCAGGTCGACGAGCGGGCGCAGCCCGAGATGATCGACGGCGGCGGAGTGGCCGGGCTCGGCGGAGCGGTGCCCGGCGACGCAGCCGGCGAGGGCGTCGGGGCTCATCGCGGCGGCGGCGAGGGCCGCCGATCCGGCGATCACCCCGTCCAGCACGACCGGGACGCGCAGCGCGGCCGCGCCGAGGACGAACCCGGCGATCCCGGCGTGCTCGAAGCCGCCGACGGCCGCCAGGACGTCCATCGGGTCGCGGGAGCCCGCGCCGTCGAGGAGGCCGTGCCGGGCGAGGGCCGTCCGCACGACCTCGACCTTGCGGGCGTGCGTGGCGTCGTCGATGCCGGTCCCGCGGCCGGTGACCCGCTCGGGCGGCAGGCCGGTGAACGCGGCGATCAGCGCGGCGGACGCGGTGGTGTTGGCGATGCCCATGTCGCCGGTGATCAGGCAGCGGGCGCCCCGGCCCGCCAGCTCGCGGGCCACCTCGATGCCGGTGGCGACGGCGCGGCGGGCCTCGTCCGCGGTCATCGCGGGTCCGGCGGTCATGTCGGCGGTGCCGGGCGCGATCTTGCGGGAGAGCAGGCCGGGCGCCGGTTCCAGCGGCGCGGCGACGCCGATGTCCACGACGGTGACGCGGGCGCCGACCTGCTTGGCGAACGCGTTGACGACCGCCCCGCCGGCCACGAAGTTCGCGACCATCTGCGCGGTGACCTCTTGTGGCCACGGGGTGACGCCCTGTGCGTGCACGCCGTGGTCGGCGGCGAAGACGGCGACGGCCGCGGGCTCGGGCAGCGGCGGCGGGCACCGCCCCGCCAGCCCGGCGAGCCGGACCGAGACCTCCTCCAGCACGCCGAGCGACCCCGGCGGCTTGGTCAGCCGGCCCTGCAGGTCGCGGGCCTCGTCCATCGCGGCCCGGTCGGGCGGTGCGATGGCGGCCAGCGTCTCCTCGATCACGCCGCCTGCTTCCTTGTCCGGCACGTCGTCTCCCTCAGATTCCCAGCTCACCGAGCACCTCCAGCAGTGCGTCGTTGGACGCGCGGTCGCGCACGGCGATGCGCAGCCAGTCGGTGCCGAGGCCCGGGAACGTGTCCCCGCGCCTGACCGCGTAGCCGCGCTGCCGCAGCAGCGCCCGGATGCCGAGCGCGTCCGGCACGCGCAGGCACAGGAACGACGCGCGCGCCTCGGGCACCAGGTACAGGCCCCGGGCGCTCAGCTCGCCGGCCAGCCGGTCGCGTTCGGCGGCGAGGTCGGCGGCCCATGCCCGCGCCTCGGCGATCGCGGCCGGTTCGCAGCACGCCTCGATCGCCACCAGCGCGGGCGTGGACACCGCCCACAGCGGCTGCGCGTCCGCCAGCCGGCTCACCAGGTACGGGTCGGCGAGCAGGTATCCGGCGCGCAGCCCGGCGAGGCCCCACGTCTTGGTCAGCGAGCGGATCACCACGATCCCGGCGGGCAGCCGGGTCGCGAGGGTCTCCGGCTCCCCCGGGACGCAGTCCATGAACGCCTCGTCCACCACGACCGTCCGGCCGGGCCGGGACAGCGCGGTGATCGCGGCGGCCGGGTGCAGCACCGACGTGGGGTTGGTCGGGTTGCCGATCACGACGAGGTCGGCGTCGTCCGGCACGGCGGCCGGGTCGAGGGTGAAGTCCTTGGCGAGGACGACCCGCTCCACCGCGTGCCCGGCGGACCGCAGCGCCGCCTCCGGCTCGGTGAACTGCGGGTGCACCACGACCGCCTTGCGGGGCGTCAGGACGCGCGCCAGCAGCACGAACGCCTCGGCGGCGCCGGCGGTGAGCAGCACCTCCTCGGCGGCCCTGCCGTGCCGCCGCGCGACGGCCCGCCGGGCGGGGCGCGGGTCGGGGTAGCCGGCCAGGTCGGCGACGGACGCGCGGAGCCGGTCGGCGAGCCACGCGGGCGGCATGCCGGTGCGGACGTTCACGGCGAAGTCGGCGAGCCCGCCGCCGACCTCGGCGTCCCCGTGGTGGCGCAGGTCGACCTCGTCGGCGCCGTCGTCGGGTCCGGCGATCACCGGCCTGTGCCCGATCACGGCGCCCCCTGCTCGAACGACGGAGCGCCCTGCCCGTACGACGGAGCGCCCTGGCCGTGCGAGGGCGCGCCCTGGCCGAAGGGCTGCGGGGCCTGCTCGTAGTAGAGCAGCGCGTTGACGGCCGCGGCGGCGACCGCCGGGCCGCCCTTCTCCGAGACGTTGCTGAGCTGCGGGAGCCCGCTGGCCCGCAGCGCCTCCTTCGCCTCGGCCGCGCCCACGAAGCCGACGGGTGTGCCGACGACCAGCGCGGGCCGGACCCGGCGCGCGATGATCTCGAAGATCGCCTCGGGCGCGGACCCGACCACCCAGACCGCGCCCGGCCCGACCTCGGAGTAGGCGATGCGGACCGCGGCGGCCGGGCGGGTGATCCCGGCGGCGCGCGCCATCCGCGCGGCGGCGGGGTCGTCGGCGTGGCAGGCCGTCTCGCGGGCGCTGATCCCGGCGGCGGTCATGTGCTCGTCGGTGACGACCGGGGCGCCCGAGCGCAGCGCGGACCAGCCCTGGACGAGGAAGTCCTCCGAGGTGACCAGGTCCACCGCGTACTCCAGGTCGGCGGTGGCGTGGATCACCCGCTCCGCGACGGCCCGCCACAGCGGCGGCATCGGCGACAGGTCGACCCGCGAGCGCAGGATCTCGTAGGACCGGACCTCGATCGGGTGGGGCTGGCGTACGGTCACTGCGCCTCCAGATTGATCATGGTCGGGTGGGTCACGGTCGGTCCTCGTGGTCGCCGGGGGGTTCGTCGTCGGGCACCTAGGGTTTCACGGGTCGCCGGTCGCTATGACCCGGCTTCGCCGGGTTCACCGGGTTCGCCGGCGCCGCCGGGACGATCCGGGCGACCGCCGCCGTGGCGCGCGCGGTCGCGCGCTTCGCCACGACGAGGCGGGCGCCGCCGCCGAGCGCGCGGGCCCCGTGCAGGGCCGCCGCCTCGGCCACGCTCGCCGTCCCGGTCCGGGCCCGTACGCCCTCCGCCGGGTTCGGCACCGCCACCTGCGCCAGCACGCCCACAGAGTAGGCGACGAGGTGAAATCCGAGCATTTCGGCGGCATCGCGGACACCGCCCGCGCCCGCGCGGGCCTCCACGGTCGCCAGGCACGCGACGTCCTCACCGCGCAGGTCGTCGCGGGCCAGCACGGCGCCGATCAGCTCGCCGATCTCGCGCGCGTCCGCCCGGCTGGACGCGCCCACCCCGATGACCAGCGTCACAGGACCCAGCGTCCGGGCGGGGGCGGGAGCGTCTCGATGCCCCTGATCCGCTTCGCGGCGGGCGCTCCGGCGACGGGGGCGGGGCGTTCGGCCCAGAGGAGGGTGATCGGGGACGGCGGCTCCGCGTCGCCGGAGAGCGGGATCGTCTGGAGGGTGGTGGCGTGCACTATGAAGCCGTGGCCTGCGACGACGTCCATGAGCGCGGGAACGGCCCCGGCCGGTGCCGTGGTGACGAGGCGGTACCGGGCCTGCGCGGCGCAGGTCGCGAGCGCCTCCGGGGACGGGTCCGCCAGGAAGACGGCGTCGGGAACGGGCAGGTGGTCCACGACCGTGCCGATCTCGCCCCGGGACACCGCGACCCGGACGCCGTGCCTGCGGACGTTCTCCCGCAGCCGGACGCAGACGGAGTCGTCGCGGTCGAGGGCGACGGCCGCCGCGCCGAACCGGGCGCACTCGATCGCCACCGAGCCGTCGCCGGAACCGATGTCCCACACCATGTCCCCTATGCGGGGCCCCAGTTTGGCCAAGGCGAACGCACGCGCCTCGGGTGTCAGAGCCGGTTCCCCACCGAAGGCGTCCTGAGCCAGCGCCCAGACCGGTTCCCTTAGAGCAGGACCCGCGATCCATGTGGGCGTGTCCACCGCTCGCCGGTTGTCCAGTACGAGGACCACGTCCGGCTTGTGCCACGGCCGCGTGGTCGCCTCCGCCGGACGGACGTGGACGACGCGCTGGGAGGGCCCGTCCACGTCCTCGCACACGACGAACGAGCGCGGCGTCTGCGGGAACAGCGCGCGCCCCAGCTCGGCGGGCCCCGCGCCGGGGGCGGTCAGGACGGCCACCTTGGGGTGCGCACGGCAGACGTTCACCGCGCGCCGGAACTCTGCGGCGGACACGACGAGCGCGTCGTCCCGGGACACGCCCGCCAGCGCGAACGCCCGTGCCGCAAGCGCCGTCCCGGAGCGCGGCGCGCCGTCGCGGCCGCTGACCGTGAGCACGGCTACCGCGCCATCCGCCCGAACATCCCCACCATGCGCTCTCCCTTCGCGTCGACCAGCACGACCTGCGCCGCCACCGGGCTCTCGGCCGACCCGGCCGCCTCGGCGGCGAGACGTTCCAGCTCCCCGGCGGTGCGGCGGCACAGCTCCCGGCCGCACGGGCCGAGCCGCCCGGCGGCCTCCCACAGCTCGTAGGCGCGGCGCGGCGTCCCGGCCGCCTCGACCTCGGCCGCCAGCGCCGGGCCGCCGTCCATGTCCGCGGTGATCGCGGCCAGCGCGGGGACGCCGCCCGCGATCGCGGCCTGCTCGTCCACGCCGGAGACCAGCACGACCTGGGCGAGCCCCTTCCCGACCGCGGTCCGCAGCGCGTCGCGGCCGGCGGGGACGAAGCAGTCCTCCGGCAGTTGCGGCAGCATGCGGCGGGCGGTGTCCGCCGCGTCCGCGCCGTGCATCACCAGCGTCCGCCGTACCGCCGGCGCTTCCGTCGTTTGTGTCCCGGTCATGCCCGTCCCTCCTGGTCGTGGGCGTCGAGCCTCCCGGAGGCCGCGCCCGGCCCGGGACGCGGCGCGCCGCGCGGCCCCGGATCGGTCAGCATGCCGGACCACCTTGCCGGAGATCGGGCGCGATGCGGCTGAAGACGAACATGTCCCGGTTGACGCCGTCGGCGTCGCGTTCCGCGCCCCGCGCCACCCCTTCGCGCAGGTAGCCGGCCTTCTCGGCGACCCGGATCGAGGCGTGGTTGGTGGTCAAGGCGCGCAGCTCGACCCGGAACAGCCCGCAGTCCCGCAGTGCCCAGTTCGAGACGAGCGTGAGGGCCTCGGTCGCGTACCCGCGCCCGCGCGCGCTTGACCGCACCCCGTATCCGACCTCGCAGGTCAGTTGCGCCCAGTCCACTTTGAAAAGCCCAATGGTGCCGATGAGGCCGCCCGTCTCGCGGTCGGTCACCGCCAGGTGGATGCCGAGGCCGAAGCGGTGCACCTTGTGGACGCCTTCGCGCAGGAACCAGGCGAGGGGCTCGGCCTCCAGCGCGTCCGGGAAGTTCGGCGGGAGGAAGTCCTCGCCCGCGCGGATCACCTCGATCAGGTCGGGGGCGTCGTCGACCCCGAACGGGCGCAGGACGAGGCGCCCGGCCTCCAGGCGCACGTCCCCGGTGAAGACGTCCACACCGCTCCCCTCCCCGCCCGCAGGCGGGACCGTCACAGGCAGGCCGCGACCATCCGGCTGGCGAACCAGGGCGATCCGGCCCAGTGCACGTGGAGGTAGGACGCGACGCAGTCGCCCCGCACGAACCCGACCGGGCCGGACGCGGACCACTGCCAGGCGGCGGTCTCCCCGCGTTCGGGGTCCGTCACCGTGCGGTGGAACTCGTGCCCGTGCACCCGTTCGCCCGCGCGCGCGACGACCGAGTCGGCCACCGCCACCGCGGCACGATAACCCAGCGTCAGCCGCGGGGCCATGGCCGCTCTGGCGCCATTCAGCACACCGCACATGGGCGCGCCGTCGAGTTCCTCCGCGAGGTAGAGGAGTCCGGCGCACTCGGCGTACACGGGCCGGGACGCGTCGGCGAACGCGGCCAGTTCCTCGCGCAGCGGCTCGTTGGACGACAGCTGCGCCGCGTACACCTCGGGGAACCCGCCCCCGACGACGACTCCGCGCGTCCCCTCCGGCAGGCCCGCGTCCTGCAGCGGATCGAACCGGACGACCTCCGCGCCCGCCGCTTCGAGCAGTTCCTCGTTCTCCGCGTAGCCGAACGTGAAGGCGGGGCCGCCCGCCACCGCGATCCGAGGGCGTCCGGGGTGCTTCTCCGGCACGGCGTCGGCCGGGTCCCAGGGCGCGGCGTCCAGTTCCGGCGCCTCCCGGGCGAGCGCGAGCAGGGCGTCGAGGTCGCACGACGCCGCGACCAGCTCGCCCAGCCGCCGGACGGTGTCCACCGCCTCCGCGCTGCGTTCGGCGGCCGGGATCAGGCCGAGGTGCCGGGACGGCGTCGCGGCGTCGTCGCTGCGGCGCAGCGCGCCCAGGACGGGCAGCCCGAGCTCCTCGACGGCCGCGCGGCACATGCGCTCGTGGCCGTCGGAACCGAGCCGGTTCAGGACGACGCCGCCGACGCGGACCGTCCCGAACGACCGGAACCCGTGGACGAGCGCCGCCACGGACCTCCCGGCGGCGGCGGACGCGTCCACGACCAGCACGACCGGCGCGGCCAGGAGCGTCGCGACGTGCGCCGTGGACGCGTAGTCCCCTCCCCCGGCCGAGTCGGACGGCCCGAGACCGGCGGCGCCGTCGTACAGGCCCATGACGCCTTCGACGACCGCGATGTCGGCGTTCCGCGCGCCGTGCAGGAACAGCGGCACGACGAGGTCCTCGGACGTCAGCCAGGGGTCGAGGTTCCGGCCGGGACGGCCCGTCGCGAGCGCGTGGTAGCCGGGGTCGATGTAGTCCGGGCCCACCTTGTGCGGCGAGACCCGCAGGCCGCGCATCGCGAGCGCGGCCATCAGCCCGGTCGCCACGGTCGTCTTGCCGCTGCCCGACGAGGGCGCCGCGACGACGAGCCGCGGGACGCTCACCACTCGATGCCCTTCTGCCCCTTCTGGCCGCCGTCCATCGGGTGCCGCACCTTGGCCATCTCCGTGACCAGGTCGGCGGCCTCGATCAGCCGCGGGTCGGCGTCCCGGCCGGTGATCACCACGTGCTGGTTGCCGGGCCGGTCCGCCAGCGCGGCGACGACGTCCTCGACGTCGACCCAGCCCCACTTCATCGGATAGGTGAACTCGTCCAGCACGTAGAGGCGGTACTTCTCGGCGGCCAGGTCGCGCTTGATCTGCTCCCAGCCCTCGCGGGCGTCGGCCTCGTGGTCGGCCTCGGTACCGGGCCGCTGGATCCACGACCAGCCCTCGCCCATCTTGTTCCAGGACACCGGCCCCCCTTCGCCGGTCCGCTCGTGCAGGCGGCCGAGCGCGAGCAGCGCGTTCTCCTCGCCGATCCGCCACTTCGCCGACTTGACGAACTGGAACACCCCGATCGGCCAGCCCTGGTTCCAGGCCCGCAGCGCGAGCCCGAACGCGGCCGTCGACTTCCCCTTGCCCGGTCCGGTGTGCACCATCACCAGCGGCCGGTTGCGGCGCTGCCTGGTGGTGAGCCCGTCGTCCGGCACGTACTCCGGCTTGCCCTGCGGCATCTCAGCCCCTGCTTCCTGGGTCGGCGGCGGTTTCCCCGGCGGTCATGCGGATTCCCCGGCGGTCACGGGAGGTCTTCTCCAACGGTCACGCGAGGTCTTCTCCAACGGTCACGCGACGTTCCGCGCGCCGCCGCGCGCGTCGCGGACGACCCCGGCGAGCGCGTCGGCGGCGAGGCGGTCGAGCCGGACGACCTCGGCGCCGAGCCGGGCGCCGAGCGCGGCGGCGAGTCCGAGCCGCACCGGCCCGGACTCGCAGTCGACGACCACCGACGCGACGCCGGCGAGCAGCCCGGCCGCCGCCGACGGGTCGGGGCCGTGGGTGGCGCGGCCGTCGGTCACCACGACCAGCAGCGGGCGGCGGGCCGGGTCGCGCAGCCGCTCGACCCGCAGCACCTCGGCGGCCCGTGCCAGCCCGGCGGACAGCGGGGTGCGGCCCCCGGTCGGCAGCGCGTCGAGGCGGCGCGCCCCGGCCTCCACCGACGACGTGGGCGGCAGCGCCAGGTCGGCGTCCCGTCCCCGGAAGGTGATGAGGCCGACCTTGTCGCGCCGCTGGTAGGCGTCGAGGAGGAGGCTGAGGACGGCGCCCTTCACCGCGCGCATCCGCTTGCGCGCCGCCATCGAACCGCTGGCGTCGACGACGAACAGGACGAGGTTGCCCTCCCGTCCGTCGCGGACCGCTTCGCGCAGGTCTTCGGGTTGGACGACCAGACCGGAACCGGTGCGTCCCCGCGCGCGCTGGTGCGGTGCCGCCGCGCGCAGCGTCGCCGTCAGGTGCAACCCGCGCGCGCCCGGCCGTGCGCCTGACACGCGTCCGTACGGGCTGCGCGCCTTGGAACGCCGTCCCGGCGCGCCTTCGCCCAGCCCGGGGACGGTGAAGAGGCGCGGCTTGTAGGCGGCGTCCGCCGGCGCGGGCTCGCTCTCGCCCGACCGCCCCGGGCCGCTCTCCCCGGACTGCGGCGTCTCCTCCGGGGGCGGGCCGGCCGGCGGCGGGACGGGCGCGTCCTGCCCGGAGCCGTCGGGAAGGCCGCCGCCTCCCCCGTCCGGGCCGTCCGGGCCGTCCGGGCCGTCGCCGGGAGGTCCCGGGTCGTCGGGTGGCTCCGGCTCGTCGCCGTGCTCTTCGAGCACCTCGTCGAGCTTCTGCCGGTCCAGGCCGGGCGCGTCGAACGGGTCGCGGCGGCGCCGGTGCGGCAGCGCGAGCCGCGCCGCCGTCCGGACGTCGTCGGCCGTCACCGCGTCGCGGCCGTGCCAGGCGGCCAGCGCGATCGCGGCCCGCGCCGTCACCAGGTCGGCGCGCAGGCCGTCCACCTCGAACGACGCGCACACGGCGGTGATCTGGCGGAGCGCGGCGTCGGTCAGCTCCACGCCGGGCAGCCGGCGGCGGGCGGCGGCGATCCGCCGGGCCAGGTCCGCCTCGTCCGCGGCGAAGGCCGCCGCGAAGCCGTCCGGATCGTCCTCGAACCGCAGCCGCCGCCGGACGACCTCGGCGCGCTCGGCCGGGTCGCGGGTCGCGGCGACCTCGACGGTCAGCCCGAACCGGTCCAGCAGCTGCGGGCGCAGCTCGCCCTCCTCCGGGTTCATCGTCCCGACCAGCAGGAACCGCGCCGCGTGCCGGACGGAGACGCCCTCGCGCTCGACGTACGACTCGCCCATGGCCGCCGCGTCCAGCAACAGGTCGACCAGGTGGTCATGGAGCAGGTTGACCTCGTCGACGTACAGGACGCCGCGGTGCGCGGCCGCGAGCAGGCCCGGCTCGAACGCCTTCACGCCCTCGGTCAGCGCGCGCTCGATGTCCAGCGAGCCGGTGAGCCGGTCCTCGGACGCGCCCACCGGCAGCTCGACCAGCCGCGCGTCCCGCGTCCCCGCCTCGCCGGGGGTGTGCGGGCCGTCGGGGCACGCCGGGTCGGGATCGTCCGGGTCGCAGGAGAACCGGCAGCCCGGCACGGCCGGCACCGGGGGCAGCAGCCCGGCCAGCGCGCGCACGATCGTCGACTTGGCGGTGCCCTTCTCGCCGCGGACCAGCACGCCGCCGACGCCCGGCGACACCGCGTTGATCAGCAGGGCGAGCTTCAGATCGGCCATTCCGACGACGGCGGAGAAGGGGTAGCGCGCGCGGGCGCGCCTCTCCGGCCGGCCGGTGTCCGGCGCCGACGCAGGTCGCACGTCTCGTCATCCTTCCTCGGGTGTCCACGCCCGTGGCGGTGCCTGTCCGACGGCCGGAGTCTCCTGGCTCCCGGATCACCGCTCCCCCTCGGCCTTCCAGCACCGCGTGCCGTGGCCGTGTCGAGGGGGGCTCCCCTGGTCACAGTTGCGGGACAGCCCCGGATTCGCACCGGGTTCCTCCGCGTCCGTCGCCCGCCCAGGATCGCACACCGGCCGGACGCGCTCGACCCGGCCATCTATCGGCGGAGTGCCGGTCAATGTTGGCGATACGCCAATGAGATGGTCTACTGGTCGGTATGGAGCGACGCGCAGCCCCGCGCGGCGAGGCCGCCGGAGCCGCGACGCCGCACCCGGGCGACACCAGGAGCCCGAAGGCCCGCTACCAGCGCCTGCCGCGCGACGAGCGGCGCGACCAGATCCTCGACGTCGCGCGCCGCATGTTCACCGAGCTGCCGTACGCGGAGGTGGCCACCGCGGCGATCGCCCGCGAGGCCGGCGTCCAGCGCGGGCTCATCCACTACTACTTCGGCACCAAGCGGGAGCTGTTCCTCAAGGTCGTCCAGGGCCTGACGGCCACCGCGGCGGTGCAGGCGCCGCCCCCTGACGAGCGGATGACGCTGCCTGAGACGGTCGAGCTGTGCGTGAACCTGTTCCTCGACACCGCCGAGCGGAACGCCACCACCTGGTTCGCGGCGCTGGACGCGGAGGGCTTCGGGCAGGACCCCGAGCTGCTCCACCTCGTCAACCGGTTCCGCGACCGGACGGTCGAGCACATGCTCGCCGTTCTGCGGGTGCCCGCGCCGACCGGCACGCTGCGGGCCGTCCTGCGCGTCTACTCCGGGCTCGCGGACGCGGCGACGCGGCAGTGGCTCCAGGAGCGGACCCTCGACCGCGCGCAGGTGCAGACGCTGCTGACCAGGTCGCTGCTGTCGATGGTCACCGACATCGCCCCCGCGCTGGAGGCCCAGGACGCGGCGGGCGGAGGGCGCCTAGAGGCCGGGGACCGGCTGCTTCACGCCGCCGCGCACCGGGACGGCGAACCAGACGGCCTTGCCGCGGACGCCCGGGCCGAGCCGTGACAGCGTCCGCAGCATGCCCCAGCGGCCCCGCGACAGCTCCCGGACGATGCTGAGACCGCGCCCGCAGTCCCCGGACGTCCACGAGTAGCCGGGCAGCGACGCGTCGACGTAGGCGTCGAAGACGGCGCACCGCACCTCGGCACCGACCGGAGCGCCCGCGAGGCCGGGACCGGCCAGGGCACCCGGGCTCGCCGGGGCGCCGGACGGCCGGGACTCGGCGCCGGGCGGGTCGCCCAGGTAGAGCCACAGCTCGTGCGGGCCGTGGTCGCCGGCGTGCTGGTGCGCGTTGGTGGCCAGCTCGCTCACCATCAGCTGCGCGTCGCCGATCGCCTCGTCCCGCACGCCGAGCGAGGCGAGCGCGTCGCGCAGCACGCGGCGGGCGTGGCTCGCGCAGCCGGGGCCGCCGGGGAGCGCCCACACCCAGCCCGGCCTGGCGCCGCCCGGCCCGCGCGCGCCCCCGGCGGCCATCGCGTCGGCCATGGCGGCGGCGTCGGTCATCATGTCCGCGGCGAGGTCGGCCGCCTGGTCGGAGGGGGCGCCGGGCGGCGCCGCGGGGTCGGCGGCCGGGGCGGCCGACCGGTCGTGCCCGGCGCGCGGCCCGGCGGTGCGCCGCGGCGCGCGCTGGCTCGCGTCGGTGGTCTCAGGCGGGGTCTTCACGAGTGCCTCCCGCGGGCCGCCTGCCGGGAGCGCGGTCCGGTCGCCGTCACTATCGGTCCCCGAGCAGTCACGCATTCAAGACTCTCGTGAGATTCTCACGTTCGCAAGCGCCTTGATGGAATTGCCCTGCCCTTCGTGCCGGGTTCGCCAATCGCGTTGTGGCGCGGCCCGAGAGCGGCGAGACTTCGCTCCCATGACCTACCGCCCCACCGTTCGTGGCCGCCGTCTGGCGCGGGAGCTCCGCAAGCTGCGCGAGGAGCAGGGACTCACCCTGCAGGAGGTGGCGGACCGCCTCGACTGGTCCCGGGCCACCGTCTCCCGGCTGGAGACCAGCCAGACCCGGCCGCGCCCCGGCGACATCGCCGACATCCTCGACCTGTACGGCGTTCCGAGCCCCGACCGCGACGCGCTGATCACGCTGGCCAGGCAGGCGGGGCAGCGCGGCTGGTGGACCGCCTACCAGGACGTCTTCGCGGGCAGCTACGTCGCGCTGGAGGACGAGGCGTCGCACATCCGCACCTGGGACCCGCAGCTCATCCACGGCCTGCTGCAGACCGAGGAGTACTCCCGCGCCGTCATCACGGCCGGCCGGCTGCTGCCCGCGCAGGAGGACATCGAGCGCCGCATCGCGGCCCGCAAGATCCGCCAGGCGCTGCTCGACCGCGAGAGCGCGCCCCGGCTCCAGGTGATCTTCGACGAGGCGGTGCTGCGCCGGCCCATCGGCGGCCGCGAGGTGATGCGCGCCCAGCTGGAGTCCCTGGTGGAGGCCGTGAAACGCCCGACGGTGACCGTTCAGGTCCTCCCGTTCACCCAGGGGGGACATGCGGGCCTTGACGGACGTTTCACCATTTTGTCGTATCCGGACCCCGCAGACCCCGATATCGCCTACGTAGAGGGGACCATGGGCGACGTTTACCTTGAGAGCAGCGAGGCAATAGCAAAACATAGGGACCGCTTCGATCGGATCGAGGCGGCCGCCTTGTCCCCCGAGGAATCCGCGCACCTCATAGCCGAGGCAGCAAGGAGCAGCCTGTGACCAACCTGCAGCGCGAACTCAACGGAGCCACCTGGCGCACGTCCTCCCACAGCGGGAGCGGCGACCAGTGCGTCGAGGTGGCCCCCCTCTCCAGCGATCTGCGCGCTGTTCGCGATTCGAAGGACCCCGGCGGACCGGCCCTGGTGCTGACGCCGGACGCCTGGCAGACCCTCCTCGACTCCATCCGGGAGGTCTGAGCACGATTCCGGAGGGCCGCGGCGCACGTCGCCGCGGCCCTTCGCCGTGCCCGCACGCCGTACCGCGCCCATGCCGGGGCCGGAACCGGGACCGGGGCGGTGACCCCGCCCTTCCCTGGAAAGTAGAACGTGTTCTAGTATCGCCCGTGCGGCGCCGACCCGGCGACGCGGCCCCGGCGACCCGGAGGATGGCATCGTGACCGCGGAACTCAAGCTCGGCATCAACGTCGGCTACTGGCAGCAGCACCCCGACGACCAGACCGAGACGGTGCTGGCCGCCGAGCGCTGCGGATACGACTCGGTCTTCACCGCCGAGGCCTACGGCTCCGACGCGTTCACCCCGCTCGCCTGGTACGCCGCCCGCACGTCCCGGATCAAGCTCGGCACCGCCGTCGTCCAGATGTCGGCGCGCACCCCCGCCGCCACCGCGATGCACGCGCTCACCCTCGACGCACTGTCCGGCGGGCGCGTGATCCTCGGCCTCGGCGCGTCCGGCCCCCAGGTCGTGGAGGGCTGGTACGGGCAGCCGTTCCCCAAGCCGCTCGCCCGCACCCGCGAGTACCTCGACATCGTCCGGCAGGTCTGGCGGCGCGAGGAGCCGGTCACCAGCAAGGGCCCGCACTACCCGCTGCCGTACCCGGGCGGCGCCGGCCTCGGCAAGCCGCTGAAGTCGATCGTCCACCCCGTCCGGCCGGAGATCCCCGTCTACCTCGGCGCCGAGGGGCCGAAGAACGTCGCGCTGTCCACCGAGGTCGCGCAGGGCTGGCTGCCGCTGTTCGTCGACCCCGAGCAGATCGAGCCGGTGTTCGGCGCGTCGCTGGCGAACCGCCCGGACGGCTTCGAGATCGCCGCGACCGTCACCACGATCGTCACCGACGACCTGGCGTCCGCGCTGGAGTTCGCCAAGATCCCCCTCGCGTTCTACATCGGCGGCATGGGCGCCAAGGACCGCAACTTCCACCTCGACCTCATCGGCCGGCTCGGCTACGCGGAGCAGGCCAAGCGCGTCCAGGAGCTGTTCCTCGACGGCCGCCGCGACGAGGCGATCAAGGCCGTCCCCGACGACCTCGCCGACTCGATCTCGCTGCTCGGCCCCCTCGGCCGGATCAAGGAGCGGCTCCAGCAGTGGCGCGACAGCCCGGTCAGCACCGTGCTGATCGCCGGGGTGAAGGACGAGCCGACGCTCCGCGCGATCAGGGAGATGGTCGACGGCTGAGCAAGAGGTTCGTACCTTTTCGCCCAGAATTATTACGTAACGGAAAGTTCCCGCCGTCGAGGCGCGGGTTCTACGTTCGTGATCAGACCACCCCGAGTGACCGGGGCATGGGGAGGGGCGGTCCGGTTCAGGCCGGGCCGCCCCTCCCCATTTCGGGGTGGGTCGCCCGTAACCGATCACACACGACGCGGTGGAATGGAGGCGGCGAACCGGGTGCTGCACCGAAGGCACCCGGAGATCAGAGACTGGAGATGGGACACACGATGTCCACGCAGGAAGACGCCGCCCGGCTGCTCGTGAGGACCCTCGAGGCGGAGGGCGTCGAATACGTCTTCGGCATACCCGGCGAGGAGAACATCCACTTCGTCCACGCCCTGAACGACTCCCCCATCCGCTACATCCTCGTCCGCCACGAGCAGGGCGCCGCGTTCATGGCCGAGATCTACGGCCGCCTCACCGGCAAGGCCGGCGTCGCCTCCGCCACCCTCGGCCCCGGCGCGATCAACCTGCAGCTCGGCGTCGCGGACGCCACCACCAACAGCACCCCCGTCGTCGCGATCTCCGCGCAGGTCGGCCTCGACCGCATCTACAAGGAGTCGCACCAGATCGTCGACCTGGTGTCGCTGTTCCGCCCCATCACCAAGTGGTCCGAGCTGGCCCCGACCGCCGAGGCACTGCCGGAGATGGTCCGCAAGGCGTTCAAGACCGCGCAGACCGAGCGTCCCGGCGCCGTCTACCTCGCCATCCCCGAGGACGTCGAGTCCGCGAAGGTCTCGGACGCGCTCAAGCCGCTGCCGGTCAACATCGTCCGGCCGCAGGAGCCGTCGCCGTCCCAGATCGCCCGCGCCGCCGACGTGATCGCCCTCGCCCGGCAGCCGATCGTCCTCGCCGGCCACGGCGCCACCCGCGACCGCGCGAGCGACGCGCTGATCCACTTCTCCGAGCGCCTCGGCCTGCCCGTCGCCACCACCTTCAACGGCAAGGGCGTCTTCCCCGACGACCACCGCAACGCCCTCGGCGCCGTCGGCTTCATGCGCCACGACTACGTGAACTTCGGCTTCGACGAGGCGGACGTCCTCATCGCCGTCGGCTACGAGCTCCAGGAGTTCGACCCCGTCAAGATCAACCCGAGCGCCGACAAGAAGATCATCCACATCCACCAGTCGCCCGCCGAGGTCGACGACCACTACCCCGTCACCGTCGGCATCCAGGGCGACATCTCCCGCTCCCTGCGCGCCCTCGCCGACAGCGTCCACCGCCGCTGGGACGTCAACGGCACCGGCGAGAAGATCCGCCGGATGATGCGCGACGAGCTCGCCGAGGGCGCCACCGAGGACGGCTTCCCGCTCTCGCCCCGCCGCATCGTCGCCGACGTCCGCTCCGCGATGGGCCGCGCCGACATCGTCCTCGCCGACACCGGCGCGGTGAAGATGTGGATGGCCCGCATGTACCCGACGTACGAGCCGAACACGCTCCTCGTCTCCAACGGCCTGTCGTCCATGGGCTTCGCCGTCCCCGGCGCCATCGCCGCCAAGCTCGCCCACCCCGACCGCAGGGTCCTCGCCGCCACCGGCGACGGCGCGTTCCTGATGAACTCCCAGGAACTGGAGACCGCCGTCCGCGAGAACATCCCGATCACCGTCCTGATCTGGGACGACTCCGCGTACGGACTGATCGAGTGGAAGATGGACCTCGACATGGGCACCAGCTCCCACATCAAGTTCGGCAACCCCGACTTCGTGAAGTACGCCGAGAGCTTCGGCGCCCGCGGCTACCGGGTGGAATCCGCCGCCGAGCTCCTCCCCACCCTCCGCAAGGCCCTCGCCGAGGACACCGTGTCCGTCATCACCGTCCCGGTGGACTACTCCCACAACCTGCAGCTGACCGACAAGCTGGGCGATCTGACCGGCCCGTTCTGATCACCCGCCGCCGCGTTCATGGTCTCGAATGACCATTCGAGACCATGAACGCGGCGTGACCGTTCGATTACCCTTAGCTTGTGCTCCATGCCCACAAGCGCACACGAGCTGCCGCTGGAGATGGTCCGCAACCGGCCCCAGCTCGTCCCGACCATCCTGCGGACCGTCTTCGGCCTGGACATCCTCGGCGAGCCCAGCATCACGTCCGAGTCCTTCGCGGATCTGAGCCCGGCCGAGCTCCGGTGCGACGCCACCGTCCTGTTCGACACTCGCGACAAGCGCACCCACGGCGTCATCGTCGAGTCGCAGCAGCGGTTCGACGACGGCAAGCGGTACAGCTGGCCCGCCTACATCGCCCTGCTCCGGCTACGCCACAAATGCGGGGCGACGCTGCTCGTCCTCTGCCCGGACGAGAACAGCGCCCGCAGATGCGCCGCCCCCATCGACATGGGCCATCCCCGCTGGGTGCTCGAACCCCTCACCGTCCACCCCGGCATGCTCCCCCCGATCACCGACCCCGACGAAGCCGCCCGCATGCCCGAACTCGCCGTCCTCAGCGCCCCCGCGCACGCCGACGGCCCGCACGCATCCGCCGTGGTCAGCGCCGTCGCGGCGGCCATCGACACGCTCACCGGAGACACCGGCCCTCTGTACCATGACTACCTGAGGACGCTGCTCTCCGACGCTGCCCGCAAGCTCCTGGAGGACACTGTGAAGACCGCCGGCTACGAGTGGCAGTCAGACTTCGCCAAGACCCACATCGCCGAAGGCCGAGCCGAGGGCGAGGCCGACGCGGTGCTGTCGGTGCTGGAGACACGAGGCATCACCGTCCCGAACGACATCCGCGACAAGGTCACCGGCTGCACCGACATCGACCAACTCAAGCGCTGGGTCCGGCGAGCCGTGGTCATCGACCACGCCAAGGAACTCTTCGACTGACGCCCCCGGCCGCCCCTGCCGTCGAGCGGGGGCGGCCTCTTCGATTGACGCGAATCCGGCCCCGTCCTGTTGGGCGGGGCTGGTTCGCGTGGTGGGGGCGGCTGATGATGGGGAGTGGCTGGTGTCGGACGAGGGGCGGTGGATCACCGGGCAGGTGATCAACTCTGCGGGGGGTTTTCGGGGGTGGAGCGGGTGAGGAGGAGGCCGGCGGCGGCGAGGAGGGCCAGGACGATCACCGCGCCGCCGTAGATGTCGGCGGTCTCGCGCAGGCCGATGTGCGTGGTGGCGAAGCCGGCGGCGATCGCGGGGAGGCTGAACGCGAGGTAGCTGAGGGTGTAGACGGTCGCGAACAGGGCGGCGCGGCGGGCCGGTTCGGCGAGGGACGCGGCGATGCGGAAGGCGCCGAGGAACGCGGCGCCGAAGCCGAGGCCGGAGATCACGGTGGCGGTGAAGAACAGCGGTGTGGACGCGGCGGCCAGCGCGGTGAGGGTGAGGGCGAGGCCGGCCGCGAGGACGACGGAGCCGCCGATCATCATGGGGCGGGGGCGGCGGGCGCCGGTCGCGATGACGGCGGTGGCGCTCGCGGCCATCAGCGCGAAGACGACCAGGCCGCCGACGAGGTGGCTGCGGACGCCGAGGACGCCGGCGGCGAGCGACGGGCCGAGCGACATGTAGAGGCCGACGACGCCCCAGGTGGCGATCAGGCTGGGGACGATCAGCAGGAACGTGCCGCGGGCGCCGCGGGGGACGCTGATCTGGGGGCGCAGCGACGCGAGGGCGCCGGGGCGGCGGGCGGACGTCTCCGGCATGAGCAGGATGCCGGCGACGGCGAGGGCGCACAGCGCGGCGAGCAGCCAGTAGACGAGGGTGGTCGGCGCGGGCGCGTACTGGACGAGCAGGCCGGAGCCGAGGGCGCCGGCGCCGAGGCCGATGCCGGGGGTG
Organism: Spirillospora sp. NPDC000708; assembly: GCF_040299565.1. Classification (NCBI taxonomy): domain Bacteria; kingdom Bacillati; phylum Actinomycetota; class Actinomycetes; order Streptosporangiales; family Thermomonosporaceae; genus Spirillospora; species Spirillospora sp. NPDC000708. The sequence continues at coordinate 47,927 of NZ_JBEPCJ010000004.1, read as the reverse complement.
GCGCTGTTGACGAGGGAGGCGAGGCGCTGGTCGTGCGGGGGCTGCAGGTCGACGAGGCCCGCGCTGATCGCGCCGGTGGCGGTGCCGGTCGCGAGGCCCTGCAGGATGCGGGCGGCGATGAGCCAGCCGACGCCGTCCGCGGAGACGAACATCAGCATCGCGGCGACCTGGGCGACCAGCGCGGCGGCGAGCACGGGGCGGCGGCCGATGTGGTCGGAGAGGGCGCCGACGGTGACGAGCGCGGCCAGCAGCGCGAGGGCGTAGACGGCGAAGACGACGGTGAGCGTGGTCGCCGAGAACTTCCATTCGGCCTGGTAGACGACATAGAGGGGGGACGGTGCCGCGGCCGCGGCCATGAAGGCGAGGAGGGTGGCGGCGAGGGTCCAGAAGGCGGCGGCGCGGGGAAGCCGGCGGGCGCGCGGGCGCGCGGCGGGTTCGGCGGCCGGGAGGGCGGTGGTCACGGCGAACTCCTAAAGCAAAGTTATTGGCTTTAAGAGACCGTACCCGCCTCCCGGCTCTAAAGCAAAGAATATTGCGTTAACCTGACGTCATGACCACCGCCACCCGTCCCGCGTCGGCGCGGCCCGGCGGGCGCAGCGCCCGCGTCCGGGACGCGGTGCACCGCGCGGTCACCGAGCTGATCTGCGAGCGCGGCGCCGACCGTGTCACGATCCCGCTGGTCGCGGCGCGCGCGGGCGTCAACCCGACGACGGTCTACCGGCGCTGGGGCACCGTGCCCGCGCTGCTGGCCGACGTGGCCGCCAAGGAGCTGGACGCCGACGCGCCTCCGCCGCCGACCGGCGACCTGCGCGCCGACCTCGCGGCGTACGCCGAGTGGGACCTGGCGCATCTGTCGCGTCCCGGCGGCATCGCGTTCTTCCGCGCGGAGGTCGCGGACGACCTCGACGAGCGCAAGGCGGGCCTGCGCGAATGCCTGCGGCAGGTCGACGACGCCCTGGAGGCGATCGTCGCCGCGGCCCGCGCGGGCGGCGAGGCCGACCCGCCGCCGGTCGAGGAGATCATCGACCGGGTGGTGGCGCCGCTCTACTTCCGGGTCGTCTTCTCGATCCCGGGCACCGACGCCCGGTTCGCCCGGAGGCTGGCCGAGGAGTTCCTCGACGGGCGGTCCTGACCGGGACGCGGCCGCCCCCGGCGCCGCGTCCCGGACGCGGATCAGGCGCGGCAGACGATCTCGCCGTGCGTGACGGAGTACCAGCCGTCCTCGGCGGCGGCCCACTCCTTCCAGCCTTGATAGATGCGCTGCAGTTCCTCGCGGGTGGCGTGGCCGGCGGCGACGGCCTTGTCCGCGACGGACGAGTCCCGCATCCGGCCGCCCCACGACTCGCTCCACCACTCGCGCTCCTCCGGGGTGGCGTAGCACCAGGCCGACGCGGACGCGGCGACGTCGGTGAACCCGGCCCGCCGCGCCCAGGAGACCAGCCGGCGTCCGGCCTCGGGCTCGCCGCCGTTGCCGCGCGCCACCTTGTAGTAGATGGGCAGCCAGGGGGCCATGGCCTCGGGTTCCGGGTACCAGATCATGGTGCCGAAGTCGGCCTCGCGGGCGGCGACGATCCCGCCGGGCTTGGCGACGCGGCGCATCTCGGCCAGGGCCCGGACGGGGTCGGCGATGTGCTGCAGGACCTGGTGGGCGTGGACGACGTCGAAGGTGTCGTCGGGGAAGTCCAGGTCGTGGACGTCGGCGACGGCGAACTCGACGTTGGTCGCGCCCTTGGCCTCGACGTTGCGGCGCGCCTCGGCCAGAACGACCTCGGCGGCGTCGGTGGCGACGACGCGTCCGGGCGCGACCAGTTCGGCCATGCCGGCGGTGATGGTGCCCGGGCCGCAGCCGACGTCCAGCACCGAGAGCCCGGCGCGCAGGTGCGGGACCAGGTACGCGGCGGAGTTCTCGACGGTGCGCCACTGGTGCGCGCTCAGCACGGTCGCGTGGTGGCCGTGGGTGTAGGTCGCGTTCGCGGACATCGCAATCACCTCTCTGTCGATGCCCGCACCCTACGCCGACTTCTCAGATTTTGAGAACTGCATCTCATGATATGAGACGACAGTGCGCGGACATGCGAAAGGGGGCCGAGGCGTGATGCCTCGGCCCCCTTTCGGAGCCGGTTCGCCAGGCGGTCGCCGTCAGGCCGCCTCGCCCGTCACGCGGCCTTGCTCGTGAGGCCGCACCGCTCGTCGGGCCGCCTTCTCGTCATGCGGCCAGGGCGATGCGCCGGCCGGCGACGCGCCGCGCGGCGGGGACCGCCGGGACGGGCGCCGGGACGGGCACCGGGGCGGGCAGGGGTTCGATCACGGCCAGCGCCGGCGGAACCTCGGCGTAGGCGTTCAGCGTCGCGTGGGTGAGTTCGGTGAGCCACGGCTGCACGACGGTCCGCTCGGCGGGCCCGTCCAGCCGCGGGTGGGTGAGATGGAATGTGCCGGTCGCTTCGCTCACTGCCAACACCCCTTCCTTGACCCGGCGGCCCCGCGCCTGTGCGACGGCCACCGGTTGTCACATACCCCTAGGTACGTAGGCACAAGCCACTCGGTTCGGCGGCTGTTCCCAATCGCCCCAGGTTGTCCCCTAAGTCACATCCCAACCTAGAGCCCCCCTCGGACATTTCTCGAACAGATATTCGGTTAGTCCGGGGTGGGCGCGGGGTCGGTCGTCACCGAGCGGAGCAGCGGCCGGCTCAGCGCGCTCGCGCCGGCGATCCCGCCGAACCCCAGCGCCACGAAGGCGGTGAGCGTCACCGCCCCGGACGCGCCGAACCCGATCGCGAACGGCGAGGCGAAGAACAGCCCGGTCGCCAGCGAGCCGCCGCCCATCACCACGAGCGGGATGAGCGTCTCCTGCCGCCGCGCCCGGTCCAGCACCCGCAGCGGGGTGCCCGCGAGGCGCAGCATCGCGTAGGCCTGCCGCCGGTCCAGCACGGCCGACGCGCCGGTGATGCCCGCGCTGGTGATCGCGATGAGGAACGACACGGCCAGCACGGTGAGCGCCCCCGTCCTCAGGTCGGCGAGCAACTGGTCCCGGCTCCGCTCCTCGTCGGCGGGGGTGGTGGCGACGTGGCCGGGAACGGCCGCGGTGAGCGCCGTGCGGGCCCGGTCGACGGCGGCCGCACCGCCGCGCACGGTGATCGCCACGACGGCGGTGTCCGCCGCCGGGCCCCCGGCGGCGGGCGGCCGCACCGCGACGCCCGCGCCGGTCCCGTCCAGCCTGCCCTTGACCTGCTCGGCGACGGCGGCCGCGCGTCCGGGCGGGACGTTCAACCGCAGTTCGCCGGACGCCTTCGCCCCGGACGACGCCCCGCCGAGCAGGGCGAGGAACCCGGCGACGAACCCGGTCAGCGCGACGCCGGCGACCGTCCGCCAGGCCGAGCGCGGGTCGTCCATCAGCCGGCGCCCGGCCAGCAGCCGCGCCGGGCTCCGCGCGAGGCCGACCGTGATCCGGCCGATCAGCGCGACCACCCACGGCCCGGCGAGGTTGATCGCGAGGAACGCCAGCACCAGGAACGCCAGCATGATCACCAGGCCGAGCCGGCCGAGGCCGGTGAGCCCGCCGCTCGTCGCAGCGAACGCGACCACGACCGCGGCGAGCAGCAGCAACCGGACGGCGCGCAGCGCGGGCGGCGTCTCGCGCCGGGCCACGCCGAGCGGGCTCACCACGACGCGGCGCAGCCCGGCGACCGCGCTGACGCCGACGAGGACGGGCACCGCCGCGAGCACCGCCCCGGCGACGGGGAGGCCCGGCCACAGGTCGGAGGCGTACCAGCCGCCGCCCGCGATGGTGATGCGGGTGAGCGCCGGGATCGCCGCCGCGTACAGGGCGGTCCCGGCCAGCGCGCCCGCCGCCGCGGTGAGCACGGCCTCCGCGGTGGTGATCGCGACGACCTGCCCGGGGGTGGCGCCGACCAGCCGCAGCGCGGCGAGCCGCCGGTCGCGGCGCGCGACGGTCAGCCGGGCGGCGGCGCCGCCGAACACCAGCAGCGGCACGACCATCAGCACCGACGCGATCGCGACGAGCGCCTGGTAGACGCCGGAGAACGCGGTGGCGCCGGTGGAGTAGCGGGCGATCCGGGTGGGCGCGGCGGTGCCCTCCACACCCGAGAGGCCGTCGCGGTCCGCCGTCATCGCGGGGTCGCCGGGGGCGTGGCCGACCACGGCGACGAGCTCGCCCGGGTGGACGAGCGCGTCCCGTCCGAGGGTCCCGGCGCGGGCGGGGAACCGGCCGGCGAGCTGGTCGGACGGCAGGTCCTTCAGCAGCCGGGCGAGGGCGGGCGAGGTCCACGTCTCCCCCGGCCTCGGGAAGCGCGGCATACCGGGCGGCGCGGGTGCGTCCGGCTTCAGCGCCGCCAGGTCCACGACGGTGATCGGCTCGCCGCGGACGTGGTCGGTCGCGAGCGCCTCGATCATCACGGCGTCCGCGTCCGCCTTGCCGGGGTGCCGCCACGAGTCGGCATGGGTGCGCTGCGCGAACGCGAGGTTGGCCGTGACCGCGAACAGCAGCAGGCCCGTCGAGACGGCCACCGCGGCGAGGGTGAGCCCGGAGCCGAGCAGGTTGCGGCGGCCCCCGCCGCGCAGCAACCGCCAGGCGAGGTCCAGGGTGCCGGGCATCACACCGCCCCGGGGACCGGCTGCTGGACGCGGCCGTCGCGGACCTGCACCGTCCGGTCGCACCAGCGCGCCACGGACGGGTCGTGCGTCACGACGACCAGCGACGCGTCGTTGTGCCGGGTCGCCTCGGTCAGCAGCCGCATCGTCTCGTGGCCGGTGGCCTGGTCGAGCGCGCCGGTCGGCTCGTCGGCGAAGACGACCGCCGGGCGCGGTGCCAGCGCGCGGGCGATCGCGACCCGCTGCGCCTGCCCGCCGGACAATTCGCCCGGCCGCCGGCCTTCCATCCCGGCGAGCCCGAGCGGGCCGAACCAGCTCCGGGCGGCCTTGACGGCCTCGCGGCGCGGCGTGCCGTTCAGCATGAGCGGGAGCGCGACGTTCTCCTCGGCGGGCAGCTCGGGGAGCAGCTGCCCGAACTGGAACACGAACCCGAACCGGGTGCGGCGCAGCCCGCTGCGGCGGCGCTCGCCGAGCGCGTCGATGCGCTGCCCGAGCAGGTGCACCTCCCCCGCGTCCGGGCGCATGATCCCGGCGAGGCAGTGCAGCAGAGTGGACTTGCCGGACCCGCTCGGGCCCATGATCGCGACGGCCTCGGCGCGGCCGACCGCGAGGTCGACGCCGTCCAGCGCGACGGCGGCGCCGAACCGCTTGACCAGGCCGCGGCCCGCCAGGACCGGCTCCGGCCCGGCGAGGGGACGGGGCTCGCTCACGCGGCGGCCCTCCGCCGCTCCCCGGCCGACCGCAGCTCGATGACGCCACCGGACGCCGAGCCGGCCCCGGCGTCGGATCCGGCGTCGGGGCCGGGCTCGCCGCGGTCCGACGGGCCCCGGGAGCGCCGGTCCCGGATCGACTCGACGATCTCCCGTACGGGGATCACCAGCCCGCCGTAGATCACGAAGACGGCGAACACGACGATGAGGGGGGTGTAGATCGGTTCCATGGCTCCAGCGTGCGCGCGGCGGGGGCGCGCGCACATCGGGCACAGGTCCGGTCCCCGGCGGCAGCCCATCGGCCGAACGGCCGATCCCAGGATCCGCTCCGGGTCGTAACCTGCATAATCGTGAGCGATACGGGAACGGGGCTGGACCGCGTCCACTCGGTGGGCGGGTGCCTCATGCGCATCGCGTACGGCGGTTTCGCCTCGCTGTACCTGCTGGCCGGGCTGATCGCGGTCCACCACGAGCTGCCGCAGATCTGGCTGATCGCGTTCGCCGCGGTGGCCAACGCCGCGGCCCTCGCCCCGGACCGGTGGCGGATCCGCGCGGCGGTCGGCGCGGGCGCGCTGTCCCTGCTCGGCACCCTCTACATCAGCACCGCCGTCGACCTGCACCACAGCAACCCCGGCGTGGCCGCCGAGATCGGCGGGCTGCTCATCGTCATCGCCCGGGCGGTCTGGAAGGCGCCCCGGGACCGGCTCGTACCGCTCGCGGTGCTGCTCGGCGCGGCGGTGCTGGCCCTCCCGCTGCGCTGGGCACCGGTCGCCGCGCTGGTGTTCACGGCGCCGCTCGGCATCACGGTCGCGGTCGCCCTCGGCGTCGGGCTCTACCTGCGCGCGGTCGACGCCCGCCGGGCCCGGTCGCTCGCGGCGGCGCGCCGCGACGAGCGGCTGGAGCTGGCCCGCGACCTGCACGACTTCGTCGCCCACCACGTGACCGGCATCGTCGTCCAGGCGCAGGCCGCGCGGTTCGCGGCGCGGTCGGGCGCCGCGCAGTCGCCCGAGCGGCTCGACACCATGTTCGCCGGGATCGAGAAGGCGGGCACCGAGGCGCTGACGTCGATGCGGCAGATGGTGGGGCTGCTGCGGGACGCGCAGCACACCGGCGCCGCCGACGGCGAGGCGTTCGGCGCCGCGGGCACGACGGCGGGCGCGACGGGCACGGCGGGCGGGGCGGCGGGCGAGGCGGCGACCCGGCCGGTCGGCGACCTCGGCCGGCTCCGCGACCTGGTCGCCGGGTTCGCCGACCCGCCCGCCACCCTCGCACTCGCGCCCGACCTCGGCCCGCTGCCGCCCGAGGTCGCCGCCTCGGTGCACCGGGTGGTGCAGGAGTCGCTGACCAACGTGCGCAAGCACGCCGCGGACGCCGCGTCCGTCCGGGTCGCGGTCGCGCGGGCGGCCGGCGGGTCGGTCGAGGTGAGCGTCCGCGACGACGGGCAGGGCCGGGGCCGGCGGCTGCCGTCCTCGGGATTCGGGCTGGCCGGGCTGTCCGAGCGGGTGGACGCGCTCGGCGGCCGCCTGCGCGCCGGCCCCCGCCCGGAGGGCGGCTGGGAGGTCGTCGCGCTCCTCCCCGCCGCCGCGAAGGAGTGACCCGCGGCCGTCGGCCGCCCGGCGCCGAGAGCAAGGCAAAATGATCCCGTGACCATCCGCGTACTGATCGCCGACGACCAGGAGATGGTCCGGACCGGGTTCCGGATGATCGTCGACTCGCAGCCCGACATGGAGGTGGTCGGGGAGGCGGCCGACGGCGCCGCGGCCGTGGCGCTGGCCCGGCGGCTCCGCCCGGACGTGTGCCTGTTCGACATCCGGATGCCGAGGATGGACGGCCTGGAGGCGACCCGGCTCGTCGCGGGCCCCGACGTGGCGGACCCGCCGCGGGTGGTGATCGTCACGACGTTCGACATGGACGAGTACGTGTACGGGGCCCTGCGCGGCGGCGCGGTCGGGTTCCTGCTCAAGGACAGCGGGCCGGCGCTGCTGGTCGAGGCGGTGCGGGCGGCGGCGAACGGGGAGGCGCTGGTGTCGCCGTCGATCACCGTCCGGCTGCTGGAGAACCTGGCGCGCCCGCCCGCCGCGCCCGCGCCGCCCCGCGAGCAGCCGACGGAGCGGGAGCTGGAGGTGATCCGGCTCGTCGCGCGCGGCCGCACGAACGAGGAGATCGCCGGGGAGCTGTTCGTGTCGCTGTCCACGGTGAAGACGCACCTCGGCAGCGTGCACCGCAAGCTGGGCGCGCGGAACCGGGTCGAGGTCGCCGCGTGGGCGTGGGAGTCTGGCCTGATGGCCTAGCGGCTTCCGGACGGCGGCACGGCGCCGCGGCGCGCACATCGGAGGAGCACGGGGGAACGGCACTGGCACCGGAGTCGATCGACGGCATCCCCGTGACCGTGGTGGTCATCTGGATCCTGTGCGCGGCCGGCTGGGGCGTGGTCCTCGCGGGGCTGCGCCGCGGGCTGCGCGGCCGGGAGCGGGGCCCGGCGCTGTTCGCGCACACCGTCACCCCGGCGGGCGTCGTCCTGACGTTCGCGGTGCTCGGCTACGGGTCGCTGTACGCGACGATCGCACTGGCCGCGGAGTGGTGGTCGCTGGCGGCGGTGACGGGGTTCCGGCCGGCCCGGCTCGTGGCCGGTGGCGGCCTGCGGCGGCTGGCCGCGTGGCTGCTGGTGACCGCCGCCGTGACGTATGTGACGGGACGCCTCGTCCTCGGCCGGTAGCGGCGGGCCGCTCCTGAAGATCCCCTGGAAGAGCGCGAACCCTTCCGGGTCCAAGGCGGTCAAAGATACGTAGTATCCGAAGCAGCGAACGGTAAAAAAGGCCCCTCGGAGGTGAGAACCATGCCGTGTGCGCTATGCGGCGACATCATCCCGTCCGAGGTCGCCCGGTGCCCGGCATGCGGGGCCTGGGCGCGGCGCCGCGACTTCCGCGCCGTCGGGGTGGCGGTGTTCATGCTGCTGGGCTTCGACGCGTTCGTCTCGCTCGGGTCGGGGATCAGCCTGCTGCGGATGGCGCGCCCGCTGCACGACGCGACCCATGACACCTACAACGCGTCCGTGACGGACAAGGCCCTCGCGCCGTACCAGGACGTGTTCCTGATCGGCGCGATCATGGCGGCGGTCACCGGGATGCTGTACCTGGCGTGGCTGTGGCGCGCGTACGGGCAGTCGCCGGGGCCGCACCGGCATCACCGCGCGTGGGTGCTGTTCGGCTGGTTCTGCCCGGTGGTGAACCTGTGGCTGCCGCCGCGCATGGTCTACGAGGTGTGGGTGAACAGCGGCCGGTACCGGACGACGGAGCGGCACGCGGCGGGCCTCGTCGTGGCCGGCTGGTGGGCGTGCGCGCTGGTCGCCCTGCTGCTCGCCCGGATGTTCGGGCACGGCAGCGTCGACACGCTCGCCGACGCCCGGTTCGACGTGCACGTGGGCGTCGCCGCGTCCGCGTTCCAGGCGCTCGCCGCCGCGCTGTGCATGGCCACCGTCTTCCAGATCACCCGCCTCCAGGTGAAGAGCGACTAGCGGCTAGTTCGGGGGCGGGCCGGACGACCCTCCGCTGGTGTGCCAGAGGGGCGCGCGCGGGGGACGTTTGACGGCGGGTCCGGCATGGCCGATGTCGGAGTACGGGGACATCGCGAAACCGGTCGGCTGGACGACGCGGCGGCCGACCGGGCGGGCCTGCGGTCCGCGGCGGGCCATGGCGGCGCGGACGGCGTCCGGGCCGCCGCGCCGCCACTCCTCGGCGAGGGTGTTCAGGTCCCAGCAGGCGGTCGCGGTGATCGAGACGGCGCGGGCCCCGGCGCGCCGGACGCGGCCCCGGACGACCAGCAGCCACGAGCCGAACACGGTCGCGGCGCAGCGCTCCTGCACCGACTCGAAGAAGGCCAGGTCGACGGGGCCGGTGGAGTCGTCCAGCGTGGCGAAGATGACACGCTGGCCCGACCGGACCGCCGGGGTCTGCGTCGCGACCTTCACCCCGGCGACCAGGACGTCGGATCCGGCGGGACGGTCCGGCAGCGCGGCGGCGCGGACGATCCCGAGGCCGTCGAGGAGCCCGTCGTAGAAGCCGAGGACGTGTCGGCTGACGTCCATGCCGAGGACGTCCAGCTCGGCCTCGACGATCTCGGCGGGCGTCATCGGCGGCAGCTCGCCGAGGGGGACGGGTTCGGCGAGGCCGAGCTCGACGCCGGACAGGTCGCCGTCGCCGTCCTCGTGGCCGAGCGGCAGCTGCCCCTCGACGGGCGCGGCGCCGGAGCGGCGGGGCCGGGAGGTGACGCGGTCGAGGGCGCCGACCCGGCAGAGCAGGTCGCGGCGGGGCACCGGCCCGCCGCCGGGGCCGGACGGGTACAGCGCGTCGAACGCCCCGGCGAGGACGAGCCGCTCGGCGGTAGGGCGGGACACCCGGGCGCGCCGCCAGAAGTCGGTCAGCGACGCGTATGGCCGCGCGCCGACGATCGCGCCGACCTCGGCGTCGCTGATGCCCCTGACCTCGTTCAGCGCGACGCGGATCCCGGTGGCGCCGCCCGCGGAGACGGGTTCGGCGTGCCATTGCGGCGCGGACCGGTTGACGTCCAGCGGCAGGATCGGGACGCCGAAGTGCCGCGCGTCGTCCAGGATGACCCGCTTGGGGTACATGCCGGGGTCGTGGGTGAGGACGCCGGCGTAGAACGCGGCGGTGTGGTGCCGTTTCAGCCAGGCGGACTGGTAGGTCGGCAGCGCGAACGACGCGGCGTGCGCCTTGCAGAACCCGAACGCGCCGAACGCGGTGAGCGTCCGCCAGACCCGTTCGACGGTCGGCTCGTCATAGCCGCGCGCGAGGGCCTTCTCGCGGAACCAGGCGCCGACGACGGCCTGGCCGCGCTCGTGGTTCAGGCTGCGCCGCGCCGCCTCCGCCGTCGACAGCCCGCAGCCGGTCATCACGTCGAGGACGCGCAGCACCTGCTCGTGGAAGACGACGACGCCGAGGCTCTCCCGCAGCACCGGTTCGAGGTCGGGATGCGGGTAGTCCGGGGCGCGGGTCCCGGCGCGGGCGTCCAGGAACGGCGACACCATGTCGGAGTTGACCGGTCCGGGGCGGAACAGCGAGATGTCGATGACGAGGTCGTCGAGGTTCCACGGCTGGAGCCGGCCGATCAGCTCGCGCTGGCCGGGCGACTCGATCTGGAAGCAGCCGAGCGTGCGGGACGTGCGGATCAGCGCGAAGGTGTCGGGGTCGTCGCGAGGGACGGCCTCCAGGTCGATCTCCTCGCCGGTGGTCCGCGCGACCTCGGCGACCGCGTGCGCCATCGCCGACTGCATCCGGACGCCGATGACGTCGAGCTTCAGCAGGCCCATCGCCTCGACGTCGTCCTTGTCGAACTGGCTCATCGGGAAGCCGAGCGCGCTCTGCTCCACCGGCACCCGGTCGCGGAGCGTCGCGTTGGACAGCAGCACCCCGCACGGGTGCATCGCGATGTGCCGGGGCAGGCCGTCCAGGCGCTCGGCGATGCGGAACAGCACGTCGAGGCGGCCCTGCGACAGGTTGCTCTGCCGCAGCTCCGGCAGGTCCCGCAGGGCGGCGCCGATCTGGCTCGCGCGGATGTGCGGGAACGCCTTGGCGATCGCGTCGATCTCCTGCGGCGGCAGCCCGACGGCGTTGCCGACGTCGCGGATCGCGCTGCGCGCCCGGTAGGTCTCCATCATCGACACGCACGCGGTGCCGTCGGCGCCGTACCGGTCGAACAGCGCCTCGTACGCCTCCAGCCGCCGCGCCGACTCCACGTCGAGGTCGATGTCCGGCAGGCCCTCGCGGCTGTCGGCGAGGAACCGCTCCATGACCAGGTCGTGCCGGAGCGGGTCGAGGTCGCCGATGCCGAGGAGGTGGTTGACCAGGCTGCCCGCGCCCGAGCCGCGGATCGCGCAGCGGATGCCGCGCGACCGGATCAGCGCGGCGGCGTCGGCGACCGTGAGGAAGTACGAGGCGAGCCCCTTGCGGGCGATCACGCCCAGCTCGTCGGCGAGCCGCGCCTCCGCCCGCCGGGACCCTTCGAGCCCGCGCCGGGCCATCCCCTCCGCGCAGCAGGCGGCGAGCCGGGCGTGCGGGTCCGCGCCCGCGTCGGGCAGATGCACCGCGTCCATCCCCAGGTCGCGGCCCGGATCCAGGACGCACCGCTCCGACAGCCGCCGCGTCTCGGCGAGCAGCTCGTCCGCCTCGTCCGGGCCGCAGGCGAGCTCGGCGACCCGGCGCATCTGCGGCACCGACTTCAGGTAGGCGTGCCCGGTGCGGTCGTCGAGGTGCCGGCGGTCCAGCGGGACGAGCCGCCGGGTCACGTCCAGCACCTGCGCCACCGGATGGTCGGCGGGCTCCAGGTACCGGACGGCGTTGGCGAGCACCGCGGGCACCCCGGACGCGCGGGCGAGCGCGAGCGTCCGCGCCGCCCGGTGCCCGTCCCCCACGTCGTGGTGGTCCACGATCTCGATCACCGTCTCGGCCGTCGCGCGCCAGGCGTCGAGGAGCCGGGACGCGAGGTCGGGGCGCCGCGCCGCGACGGCCTTTCCCACGTCGGAGGCGGGGCCGAGGAGGACCACGAGGCCCTCGGCGTGCGCGCCGATCATCTCCCGGGTCGTCACCGGGTGCCCCCGCTCGCCCGCCGCGTGCGCCGCGGTGACCAGCCGGCACAGCGACCGCCATCCGGCGCGGCCCTCGGCCAGCACCACGACCCGCTCGCCGCCGGCGAGGCCGAGGTCGGCGCCCACGACCGCGCCGATCCCCGCGGCGTCGCACGCCTGGACGTGCCGCACCGCGCCGTACAGGCCGTCCCGGTCGGTCAGCGCGAGCGTCTCCAGGCCGAGGTCGGCCGCGCGCGCGGCCAGCGCGGCGGGCGGCGCCACGCCGTACCGGAGCGAATACGCCGAAGCGACGTGAAGGTGCACGTCAATCCCATACCCGGGATAGCAGCCAGCTGTCGGACGCCGCGTCGTAACGCAGCTCGTAGACCCCGATCTCCCGGTCCGGGGTCGCCTCGACCCGCCAGAACTCCCGCTCGCCGGTGGCCTCGCCGTCGGGATGCTGCTCCCGCCACCAGTCGCGGGTCGTGACCCAGTGCTCCAGGACCCGCCGGACGCGGTAGAGCCGGCCACGCCAGACGAACCGGACCGGACGCCCGTCGCTCACCCAGACGTCCACCGGGTCGCCGAACACGCGTGTCATCTGCCTCCCCCTCGTGCTCGCCGCACGGGGGAAGGAGCATGCGGCCGTTCGAACATACGTTCGCGACCGAGTCTAGAGACCCCGGCGACCACCGGGCAAGGCGGGGTCCGCGCGACCGCCGGCACGGCCCCCGGCCGACGCCCTGGTCACGCCACCGACGCGCTCCACCTCGACCGATGATCCGGCCCCGCGCCACCAAGGCCCGACGCGCTCCCGGCCCGCCGCCGAGGCCGGCGCTCCCGGCGCCCCCCAGCCAGCGATCCCGACACAACCACCTAGACCGGCGGACCGGCGGACCGGCGGGACCACCTCAGCCGGCAGCCCAGCCACGCGGCGACCAGAACCGTCGCGATCGCGAGCGAAGCCGGATTCGAGCGGAGCGAGAATCCGATCGCGCAGCGAGCCCCCAGGGCGAGTCGAAGCGATGCAGCGATCGCACGCAGCGCCCGTTGAAGGAAGGCCCTCTAGGGCCTGACGCCAAGGGCGATGCAAATAGACACAGCGACGTCGGGGGCGGTGGTGACGTCGGCCATGCCGCCGCCGGGCCAGAGGTAGGACCAGCCGGTGCCGACCGGGGTGGCGACGACCATGACCTGCCGGTCGGCGCCCGCGCCGTGGACGCTGAGCACGCTCTCGCCGGGTCCGGCGAACCGGCAGGTCAGACCCCGGGCATGGAGTTCGCCCGCCAGGGCCGCCAGGTGCCGGCGACGCACCTCGGCGATCTCTCGTCCCTCGACTACAGACACCCGTATCAGCCGCCTCAGCATGGACCGGACCGTCTTGCCGGGCGACCTTGGGCGATCGGGCGGCGACGGTTGGTGACCGGCTCTCAGGATGACCCGAACCGGCGCGCCGCGCAGGGAAACACAGAGAGTCGGACGGTGTTCTCCCTGTACGGGTTCCAGCGAACGGAACCCGGTTCGGATCCGGAGGGTACGTCCGTGATAGAAGCCTCTCTGAGACGGGCGTCCGGCGCCCGGCCCGGATAAGGAGTCAGCCGATGACCGCCGCCCCCGCCGGCGAGGAGCCGGATCCACCGGAAGGCGATCCGCCGGAGCACGAGGACGCCCCGCACCGCGCCGGGCACGAGCTGTCCGGGCTGCGCGAGCGCAAGAAGCAGCGGACCAGGCTCGCGCTGATCGACGCGGCGCTCGAGCTGTTCCTCGCGCAGGGCTACGAGGCCACGACGATCGACGAGATCGTGGCGGCGGTGGAGGTGTCGCAGCGCACGTTCTTCCGCTACTTCGCCACCAAGGAGGACGTCGTCACGAGCTTCCTCGCCGAGCACGACCAGGTGCTGGAGGACGCGCTGGCGGCGCGGCCGCCGGAGGAGCGCCCGTTCACCGCGTTGTTCGAGTCGCTGCGGGTGGTGCTGCGCACCATCGCGGGGAGCGATCCGGCCGACAGCGAGCGGTTCCGCCGGGTGCGGCAGGTGATCGAGGCGACGCCGACGCTGATCTCGGCGCAGATGGCGCGGTACAAGGCCGCGGAGAGCAAGCTCGCCGACGAGATCGCGCGGCGGGAGGGCGTCGACCCGCTCGCCGACCTGCGGCCCCGGATCGTCGTGGCGTTCTACTCGTCGGCGACGCGCGTCGCGTTCGAGGACTGCGCGCGGCAGGACATCTGGGACCCCGAGACGGTCGCGGCCCGGGTCGAGGAGGCGGTGGCGCTCGTCGAACGCACGATGCGCGACTGGGTCTGACGGAATAGCCCGCGCGGGCACCGGGTTCGCCGTTGTCGTAGGTTCCCCGAACGGCAGGAGTGGAAATGCGTGCGATCGTCGTCTCCGAGAGCGGCGGCCCCGAGGTGCTGGTGCCCGGCGAGCGTCCCGACCCGGTGCCCGGCCCCGGTGAGGTGCTCATCGACGTGGCGGCGAGCGGCGTCAACTTCATCGACGTGTACTACCGGACGGGCGCCTACGCGCAGCCGCTGCCGTACGTGCCGGGCGTGGAGGGCGCGGGGACGGTCGCGGCGGTCGGCGAGGGCGTCGGCGATGTCGCGGTGGGCGACCGGGTGGCGTGGTCGAACGTGCAGGGCTCGTACGCGCAGAAGGCCGTGGTCCCGGCTGACAAGGTCGTGCCGGTCCCGGACGGCGTCGGCCTGGACGACGCGGCCGCCTCGCTGCTGCAGGGCATGACGGCGCACTACCTGACCCGTTCGGTGCACGAGGTGAAGCCCGGCGACACCGTCCTCGTGCACGCGGCGGCGGGCGGGATGGGCCTGCTGCTCACCCAGGTCTCCAAGGCGGCGGGCGCGCGCGTCATCGGGACCGCCTCGACGCCGGAGAAGAAGCGGACGGCGCGCGAGGCGGGCGCCGACGAGGTGCTGGACTACGACGGTTTCGCCGACCGGGTGCGGGAGCTGACCGGCGGCGAGGGCGTCGCGGTGGTGTACGACGGTGTGGGCGCGCCCACGTTCGACGGCAGCCTGGCGAGCCTGCGGCGGCGCGGCGTCCTCGCGCTGTACGGCGCGGCGGGCGGGAAGGTGCCGCCGTTCGACCCGCAGCGGCTGAACGCGGCCGGGTCGCTGTTCCTGACCCGGCCGACGCTGGCGCACTACACCGCGACCCGCGAGGAGCTGCTGGAACGCGCCGCCGATGTGTACGGCTGGATCGCGTCGGGCGCCCTGGAGCTGCACATCGGGAAGCGGTACGACCTCGCCGACGCGGCCACCGCGCACGCCGACCTGGAGGCGCGCCGCACCACCGGGAAGCTGCTCCTCGTCCCCTGACGATCATCCCCTAATGATGATCAGCGGGCCGCCGGCTCCCCTAACCTTGCCTCCATGACGACTCAGACCGCCGACCCCCTCGATCAGGACGAGCCCCGCGTACTCGGGCCCTACCGCCTGCTCGGCAGGCTCGGCCGCGGGGGCATGGGCACCGTGTACCTGGCCGCCGAGCCGGACGGGCGCCGGGTCGCGGTCAAGGTCGTCAACCGCGAGCTGGCCGGGGAGCCGGCGTTCCTCGCCCGGTTCCGCCGGGAGGTCACGGCGGCGCGCCGCGTCCACCGGTTCTGCACCGCGCCCGTGCTGGACGCCGAGCTCGACCAGGACCCGCCGTACGTCGTCACCGAGTACATCGACGGCCCCAGCCTGGAGGCCGCCGTCCGGGAGCGGGGTCCGCTGCCCGGCTCCGACCTGGAGGGTCTGGCGGTCGGCGTGGCGACGGCGCTCGCGGCGATCCACGGCGCCGGGATCGTGCACCGGGACCTCAAGCCCGCCAACGTCCTGCTGTCGTCCACCGGCCCCCGCGTGATCGACTTCGGCATCGCCCGCGCCTTGGACGCCCCCGACGGCCCGACCCGCACCGGCCAGTTCGTCGGCACCCCGTCCTACATCGCGCCCGAGGTGCTGCACGGCGGGCCGGTCGAGCAGGCGTCGGACGTGTTCGCCTGGGGCTGCGTCATCGCGTACGCCGGGACGGGCCGCCCGCCGTTCCAGGGCGAGTCGGTCGCGGACACGTTCCGGCGGATCGGCGCCGAGGAGCCGGTGCTGGACGGCCTGGACCCGCGGCTGCGCGCGATCGTCGGGTCCGCGCTCGCCAAGGACCCGCGGAGGCGGCCGACAGCCGAGCGGCTCCTCGCCCGGCTCGTCGGGCAGGAGGCGGCCGATCCGGCGCGGACCGCGGAGACGGTCTCGGCGGCCTGGCGGCGTCCGGAGGGGGCGCCCGCCCCGCCGCCGCCCGCGCCCGCTCCCGTTCCCGCACCGGCGGAGGTCCCGGAGCCGCGTCCCGCCGAACCGTCCGACGGCGGAGCGCTCGGCGACGGCGCGCCCGCCGCCGCGCCGCCCGCGAAGGCCGCCGCCTCCCCCGGGCCGGACGAGGAGACCGTCGTGGTCGACCTGCCGTTCCCGGAGGTGTGGCGCGGGCCGCGGCGCTGGTTCACGCTGCTGCGCGGGCTGCTGGTGATCCCGCACCTGCTGGTGATGCTGCTCATGTACACCGCGCTGGTGCTGGTCATGCTGGTGAGCTGGGTGGTCATCCCGTTCACCGGCCGGTACCCGCGCCCGCTCTACGGCCTGGCCGTCGGCTGCCAGCGCTGGTCGAGCCGCGTCGTGGCGTACGCGTTCGGGCTCACCGGCGAGAAGATCCCGCCGTTCCGCACGCTGCCCCGCGCGCGCCGGGGCCGCTGACCCGCCGGGCCCGCCGGGCCCGCCGGAACCGCCTGGACCGGGCGAACCCGGCCGGTCCTTCGCGCGTCTGAAACGTCGGCGGCCACTAGGGTGCTACCCGAAACCACCGGCAACGTCCGGAAACCTCCTCCCAGGAACTTCACACCAATGACCACGCACGCAGGAGAGAACGGCGAGGCCCTGCGCCCCGACGACCCCACCGGGCTCGGGCCCTACCGGCTGGTGGGACGGCTCGGCCGCGGCGGCATGGGCACGGTCTACCTCGGCGAGGAGGCCGGCGGGCGGCGCGTCGCCGTCAAGGTGATCAACCGCGAGCTGGCCGGGGAGGCGCCGTTCCGCGACCGGTTCCGCCGCGAGGTGACGGCCGCGCGGCAGGTCCGCCGGTTCTGCACCGCGCCCGTGGTGGACGCCGAGCTCGACCGGGACCCGCTGTACGTGGTCACCGAGTACATCGACGGACCGAGCCTGGAGAGCGCCGTCCGGGAGCGGGGCCCGCTGCCCGGCTCCGACCTGGAGGGCTTGGCGGTCGGCGTGGCGACGGCGCTCGCGGCGATCCACGGCGCCGGGATCGTGCACCGCGACCTCAAGCCCGCCAACGTCCTGCTGTCGTCCACCGGGCCCCGCGTGATCGACTTCGGCATCGCCCGCGCCCTCGACGCGGCCGACGGCCCGACCCGCACCGGCCAGTTCGTCGGGACGCCGAACTACCTGCCGCCCGAGCTGCTGCGCGGCGAGCCGGTCACCCCGGCCTCCGACGTGTTCTCCTGGGGCTGCGTCGTCGCCTACGCCGGGACGGGCACCGCGCCGTTCTCCGGAAGCACCGTCCCTGAGATCTTCTACCGGGTCGCGCACGACGAGCCGAAGCTCGACGGCCTCGACCCGGGCCTGCGCGACATCGTCGCCGCCGCGCTCGACAAGGACCCGCGGAACCGGCCGTCCGTCCAGGAGCTGCTCGGCCGCCTGGTCGGCGCCGGGCAGACGCCCGACCCGGCCGTGCTCGCGCAGACCGTCCAGGCGAGCTGGCACGGCGCCGGGACGGACCAGACCGTGCAGGCGCCGCACGCTCACCCGGCCCCCGCCACGCTGTTCGAGGCGGACGCCACGCGCCGCGACCCCGGTCCGGCCGGGGGGCCGGGCAGCGGGCCGGGCGGTTCCGGCGGCGTGCCGAAGCGCCCGCTGATCATCGCGGGCGCCGCCGTCGCCGCGCTGGCCGTCGTCGCCGCGGTCGTGGCGTTCACCGTGCTCCGCCCGGACGGCCCGCCCGACAAGCTCGCCACCGTGTTCAGCGACGACTTCTCCAGCCAGGACTCCGGCTGGAGCGGCGGCGCCTACACCAGCCAGTACGGCTACCAGGACGGCAAGTACTGGCTCGACGTCGACAACTACAGCTCCTCGCGGTCGCGGGACGTGCCCAAGGACCCCAAGGACGTCCCGGAGAAGATGCTGATGACCGTCACGGTCACGGTCTGGCAGGGCGCGCCGGACGCGCACTACGGCATGGCGTGCCGGTCGGGCGACGACGGCAAGCAGCAGTACACGTTCCTCGTCCGGCACGACGGCAAGGGCGCGACGCTCCGCAAGACCAGCGCCGCCCTCGGTTCCAAGGAGCTGGCCTCGCCCGACTCCGTCCCTGGCTTCGCCAAGAAGGGGCCGAACAAGCTGCAGGTCGCCTGCGAGGGCGAGGACGGCGGCAAGAAGGTCCGGC
Organism: Spirillospora sp. NPDC000708; assembly: GCF_040299565.1. NCBI lineage: Bacteria > Bacillati > Actinomycetota > Actinomycetes > Streptosporangiales > Thermomonosporaceae > Spirillospora > Spirillospora sp. NPDC000708. Next base: position 29,592 of record NZ_JBEPCJ010000004.1, on the reverse strand, counting down.
TGCGGCTCTGGGTGAACGGGAAGCAGGTCGTCGACAAGACCGACGCCGACCAGCCGCTGCCGAACGGCGGGGCGAGGCTGCAGATCGAGCGGGGCGGCAACCAGGCCGACAAGAGCGTCGTCGGCTTCGACGACTTCGACCTCTCCAAGATCACCGGCTGACCGGGGGCACCCGGCCGGGCCGGCGTCGTCACCGGTCGGCGGGCAGGTACCCGGCGATCCACCGGGCCAGCTCGGCGAACACCTCGCCGCGGGCGGGCTCCGCCGACAGCGTCAGGTCGTGCAGCCCGCCGTCGATCCGGACGAGGGTGACGTGCGGGCCGAGCCGGGGCGCCCACTTCGCCATGTGCGCGACGTCCAGGACGGCGTCGGCGCCGGTGACGTCGAGCACCTTGCGGGTGGGCCGGACGCTGCGCGCGGACGCCATCACCAGGACGGGCACGTCGATGTCCAGCCCGCGGTGCGCGCGCAGCTGGCCGCGGCGGATGGCGGCGAGCCACGCCGCGCGCACCGGGAACCCCTCGATCGGCTTCCAGGCGAGGTCGAAGTCCCACTCGCCCTCGTGGTCGCGGTGGATGCTGCGCGGGTACCGGTCGCTCACCCCGGCGGGCAGCGCCGCCTTCGGGAACCGGGGCCGCAGCGCCCGCGCCAGCCCGGCACCGATCGTGCGCATCGGCGCCGACTCGTTGATGTCGAGGAACGGGCTGTTCAGGAACACCCCGTCGACCAGGCCCTTGCCCTTCGCCCGGTCGGCCCAGAGCGCGGCGATGAGCCCGCCGGTGGAGTGCCCGTTCAGCAGCAGCGTGCCGTGCCCGTCCACGTCCCGGACGATCCGGACGGCCTCGTCGATCTCCGGGAAGTACTCCGTCAGGCTCTCGACGTAGTTCGGGGTCTGGTGCGGCCGCAGCGACCGCCCGTACTTGCGCAGGTCGAGGGCGTAGAAGTCGAAGCCGAGGCCGAGGTAGAAGTCGGCGAGGTGGGCCTGGAAGAAGTAGTCGACGAACCCGTGCAGGTACAGCACGGCCCGGCGGGACGGCTCCGCGCCGCGCCGCCGGACGAGGGTCGCCACGACCTCGCCCTCGGCGTCGTGTCCCATCGGCAGCTCGATCGCCTCGTATCCGGGGCCGAGCACGTCCTCCGTCACGTCCATCGCGTCTCCTTCGCCGTACCGCCCGCCCACAGCGTACGGCCAGGGCGCGTGCCGCTCGGAGCCCCCTATCCGGACGTCCGATATGTCGGTCGCAGAGGTCCGGAAGTCCCCTAAGGTGAGTGACGACCCCGTCACGGGTCGCGACCCCCGGCAGCGGACACGGAACCAGGAGCGATGACCGACACCACCGACGACCGCTCGACCCGGCTGCGGACGGGACTGCGCCGCCGCCACATGACGATGCTCGCCATCGGCGGCGCGGTGGGCGCGGGCCTGTTCGTCGGCAGCGGCGCCGTGATCGGCACCGCCGGGCCCGCCGCCGTCGTCTCGTACGCGGCGGCCGGCGTCCTGGTGCTGTGCGTGCTCCGGGCGCTCGGCGAGATGGTGGTGGCGCGGCCGGTCGCCGGGTCGCTCGCCGAGTACGCGCGGATGGCGCTCGGCCCGTTCGCGGGATTCACGATCGGCTGGCTGTACTGGTACCTGTACGTGATCCTCGTCGGTGCGGAGGCGACGGCCGGCGCGGCGATCCTGGCGGGCTGGATCGACCTGCCGCAGTGGTTCCTCGCCGCCGCGCTGCTGGTGGTGATGACGGCGGTCAACCTGGTCTCGGTCCGCTCGTTCGGCGAGTTCGAGTTCTGGTTCGCCTCGATCAAGGTCGCCGCGATCCTGGTGTTCCTCGTGCTGGGCGTGCTCTGGGTCGCCGGCCTGTGGCCCCACTCCCCCGGCGGCCTGGACGTGCTCACCGGGCACGGCGGCTTCGCCCCCAACGGCGTCAAGGCGATCTTCACGGCGATCGTGGCGGTGATGTTCGCGTTCGGCGGCACCGAGATCGTCACGGTCGCCGCCGCCGAGAGCGAGGAGCCCGGCCGCGCCGTCGCGAAGGCGACCGGCAATGTGCTGTACCGCGTCGCGCTGTTCTACGTGCTGTCCATCCTGCTCGTCGTGTCGATCCTGCCGTGGAACGACGCCAAGGTGCTGACCAGCCCGTTCGTCAGCGCCCTGGACCGGCTGGACGTGCCGGCCGCCGGCACCGTGATGCAGGCGGTGATCCTCACCGCGGTGCTGTCGGTGCTGAACTCGGCGATCTACGTCTCGTCCCGGATGCTGTACGTGCTGACCCGGGACGGGGACGCGCCCGCCGGGCTGGTGCGGCTGAACCGGCGCGGCGTCCCCGTCCGCGCGATCCTGCTCGGCACGGTCGCGGCCTGGGCGGCGGTGATCGCCTCGTACACCTCGCCCGACCAGGTCTTCAAGTTCCTGATGAACTCGATCGGGGTCATCCTCGCGTTCGTCTACGTGTCGATCATGCTGTCCGAGCTGCGGCTGCGCGCCCGGCTCCGGCGCGAGGACCCGGGCAGCCTCACCTACCGCATGTGGCTGTACCCGTACCTGTCGTGGCTGGTCGTCGCCGCGCTGCTGGCGGTGCTGGTGTCGATGGCGTTCATGCACGCCCAGCGGTCGCAGCTGATCGCCTCGCTCGTCAGCCTCGCGGTGGTCGCCGCCTGCTACCCGCTGCGCGCGCGGTTCGGCCGCAAGCCGCCCGTCACCGCTCCCCCGGCCCTCACGAAGGCGCCCTAGTCCTTCCTGCCGGTCGCGGCGATGGCGACGCCGAGGCCGATCATCATCAGGCCGCCGGTGCCGCCGATCGCGGCGAGCCGGCGCGGCGACCGGGCGAACCAGCCGCGCGCGGCGCCGGCGGCCAGCCCCCAGCAGCTGTCGCACAGCAGCGCGATCACCACGAAGATCAGCCCGAACACCAGCATCTGCAGCGGCACGTGCCCGCGCCCGCGGTCCACGAACTGCGGCAGCACCGCGGCGAAGAAGACCGTCGTCTTCGGGTTGGTGGCCCCGACGACGAAGCCCTGCCACAGGTCGCGGGCGCGGCTGCGGCCGGACGCGCCGCCCGCGCCGCCGATCGCCTCGGTCAGCGACCGGCGGTGCCGGAACGCCTGGACGCCGAGGTACACGATGTAGGCGGCGCCCGCGAGCTTCAGGGCGGTGAACACCACGACGGACCGTTCCACGATCGAGCCGATCCCCAGCGCGACGGCGGCGACCAGCGCCAGCGCGCCGATCTCGTTGCCGACGACGCTGGTCAGCGCGGTGCCGCGGCCGTGCGCGAGGGCCCGGCCGACCACGAACAGCACCGTCGGGCCGGGGATCACGATGATGGCCAGCGCCATCGCGGAGAAGGCGAGCAGGTGCCCGGTCGACATCATGGACGAACAGTACGCACCGGACTTCCCGCCCGCCCACCGGTTTTCACGCGGTCTCGACCCGCCAGGTCGCGCCGGACGCCTCCAGGAAGCCGAGGAGATCGGCCGGGTCGAACGCCTCGGCGGGCGTGCGGGTCCCGGCGGGCGCCCCGTCCGCGACGAGCCGCCGCGCGCCCTCGACCGCGATCACCGCGGTGGTCCCGTACGCGTCCGTCCCGGTGACCACGCCGCGCACGGTCCGTCCGGACGGGTCGGACGCCTCGGCCAGCATGAGCCACCTGGCGCCCGCCCGGGACGCCTCGTCCGGACGCTCCGGGACGCTCTCCACCGCTTCGCTGGTCAGGCTCCCGAACAGGGCGGCGACCTCGGTGCGGATCGCGGCCCGGACGCGCCGCGCCCGCACATGGCGCGGGACGGTGACGACGCCGGGCAGCGCGAAGGGCGCGACCGCGACCTTCTCCGGCTCGCCGGGCAGGGCGATCGTCCGGCCGGTATCGCCGGTGGGCGCGGGGACCCAGTCCCCGTCGCGGAACTCCAGCGGCGCCGCGCCGTCGGCCGCCGCCATCGACCGCGCGGTGCCGCGCGACACCGCGCCGGGCCGCCGCAGGTCGGCGACCAGCAGGTCGTCGACGTCGTCGAGGCGGGCGGCGACGAGCGCGGCGATCAGGTCGCCGGGCCCGCCGTCGTCGGCCAGGCCCGGGACGACCGTCACCCCCGCGCGCGCGGCGTCCGCGCCGAACGCGTCGAGGACGTGCCGCAGGTAGCCCTGCTCGCCCGTGGTGTCGACGTAGTGGCATCCGGCGGCGATCGCGGCCCGCACGACCGGTTCGCCCCACAGCGCGAACGGTCCCGCGCAGTTGATCACGGCGTCGCAGTCGCGGAACGCCTCGGCGAGGACGGCGTGGTCCCCGAGGCCCGCGATCCGGAGGTCGGTGTCCGGCGCGCCGGCGCGGTCGGCGGCCGCGCGCAGGCGCTCGCGGTCGCGTCCCACGGCGACGGCCGCGATCCCCCGGCGGCGCAGTTCGGCGAGCGCCAGCCCTCCGGTGAACCCGCTCGCTCCGTAGACGGCGATTCTCATGGTGCCTCCCTGTCGATGTGCTCTCTGCGATCACCGTAGGGAGAGCGTGAGAGACTCCCCATGCCCGAGGATCCAGCCACCATGTCCATTCGTCTCGCTGCTGATTGTCTCGCGATACGGTCGGACACATGGACGTGCTCAGCGACGCGATCTCCGCCATGCGGCTCGGGCGGCCGCACTCCTCGCGCACCGTCCTGGACGCGCCGTGGGGCGTGCGGTTCGAGCCGCAGAAGGGCGCGGGCTTCCATGTGCTGCTCAGGGGCGCCTGCTGGCTGATCCCCACGGTGGGCGATCCGGTCCGGCTCGGCGTGGGAGACGTCGCGTTCCTGCCGCGCGAGCTGGGCCACGGCCTCGCGGACGTCCCGGACCGCCCGCTGGCCGACGCGCGCTCCCTGATCCGCCCGCAGGCCGCAAGCGGGCTTGATACCGACGGCCACGGCACGGACGGCCGTACGGAGATGCTGTGCGGCGCGTACCGGCTCGACCAGTCCCGGGTGCATCCGCTGCTCGCCGAACTCCCCGACGTCGTCCACATCCCGGCGCGGATCGGCAGGCATCCGTCGCTGCGCGGCGCGATCGAGCTGCTCGGCCGCGAGCTGGACGGCGGGACGCGGCACGGCGGTGACGCCGCGCTGCCCGCGCTGCTGGACATCCTGCTGCTCTACATGGTGCGCGCCTGGTACGAGGACCGTCCGGCGGACGAGGCGACGGGCTGGGCGGCGGCGCTCCGCGATCCGGCGGTCGCGGCGGCGCTGCGGGGCGTGCACGACGAACCGGGCCGGCCGTGGACCGTCCGGTCGCTGGCCGAACGGGCGGGGCTGTCCCGCGCCGCGTTCGCGCGCCGCTTCACCGCCACGGTCGGCGCGCCTCCGCTGGCGTACGCGACGTGGTGGCGGATGACGGTCGCCGCGCGGCTGCTGCGGGACACCGACCTGCCGCTGCGGGCGGTCGCGGAACGGGTGGGGTACGCGTCGGAGTTCGCGTTCGCGAAGGCGTTCAAGCGGGAGTTCGCGGAGGCGCCGGGACGGTTCCGGGACGCGGCGAGCGGAGATGACCGGCCCTGGCCGGACGAATGATCGTGACCTAGGCCATATTCCCGGCATACGGTGATCGCATGTCCGCCCCCGCCGGCGCCGCGTCCGGGCCCGTAGGCGTCACGTCCCCGCACGGCCCGGCGCAGGTCGCCTGGCGGCCCGTGCTGCTGATGGCCGGCGCGCTCGGCGCGCTGCTGCTCGCGGTCGCCGCCCGCTACGGCTACCACCGCGACGAGCTGTACTTCCGCGTCGCCGGACGGCACCTGGCCTGGGGCTACCCCGACCAGCCGCCGCTGCTGCCGCTGCTGACCCGCGCCGCGACCGCGGCCTTCGGCGACACGCTCGTGGCGCTGCGCGTCCCCGCGGCCGTCTTCGCCGCGGCGGGCGTCGTGGTCGCCGCGCTCACCGCGCGGGAGATGGGCGGCGGGCGCCGCGCCCAGCTCCTCACCGCCGCCTCCTACGCGGTGTGCCCGTTCGCGGTCGCGGTGGGCCACAGCTTCTACACCGCGACCCTCGACCTGCTGCTGTCGACGGCGCTGGTATGGCTCGTCGTCAGGTGGGTGCGGACGTCCGACCAGCGGATGCTGCTCGCGGCCGGCGCGGTCGCCGCGGCGGCGCTGAACGTCAAGTACCTGGCCGGGTTCCTGCTCGCCGCGATCGTCGCGGGCCTGCTCGTCTCCGGGCCCCGCGACTTCCTGCGCCGCCCGATGCTCGCGGCCGGCGCCGCGGTCGTCGCCGTGGCGGTGCTGCCCGGGCTGGTGTGGCAGGCCCGGCACGGGTGGCCGCAGATCGACATGGCCGGGAAGATCGCGGACAGCGGCGACTTCGCCGGGCGGCCCGGCTTCGTCCCGTTCCAGATACTGATGACCGGGATCGTGCCGTCCTGGCTGTGGATCTACGGGCTGTGGCGGACGTACCGGTCGGACGCCCTGCGCCCGTTCCGCTTCCTCGGCCACGCGTACCTGCTGCTGAACGTCGTGTTCATCGCGACCGGCGGCAAGCCGTACTACCTGGCCGGGCTGTGGCCGGCGCTGTGGGCGGCGGGCGCCGTCGAGGTCGAGCGGCAGGGCGCGCCGCGCGGGTGGGGCTGGGCGGCGACGGTCCCGGCGTACGCGGTGACGGCGGTGTGCAGCGTCGCGCTGACGCTGCCGGTGTACCCGGTGAAGTGGCTGGCCGACACGCCGCAGCCGGTCATCAACGCCGACTCCGCCGAGACGGTCGGCTGGCCCCGCTTCGCGCGGGAGGTCGCGCGCGTCTACCGGACGCTGCCGCCGGACGAGCGCGCCGAGGCCGTGATCGTGACGGGCAACTACGGCGAGGCCGGGGCGCTCGACCGGTACGGCCCGAAGCTCGGCCTGCCCCGCGCCTACAGCGGGCACAACGGGTTCTGGTACTTCGGCCGCCCGCCCGACACCGGTGGCCCCGCGATCGTCGTCGGCCCGGACACCGTCGCCGACGGCTCGTCCCTGAACCGCTACTGGGCGGACGTCCGCCCGGTGGGCCGCATCGACGACGGTGTCGGCCTCGACAACCAGGAGCAGGGCAAGCCGGTATGGGTGTGCCGGGGGCAGCGCGCGCCCTGGACCCGCCTGTGGCCCGAGTTCAAGAAGCTCAGCTGACCCGGGACGTCAGCACGGCACGCGGGGCGTCAGCACGGCACGCGGCTCGCATCGGCGGCGGGAGCGGCCGACGGCACCGTCCGGTCGCGGCGGTCGCGGCGGTCCAGCGCGCCGCCCACCAGCGCGGACGCGAGCCCGGCGGCGCCGAGCAGGGCGGCCACCCAGAGTGCGGAGGTGTACCCGAGCCCGGCCCCGATCGCCAGCCCGGCGAGCGCGGGGCCGACCGCGTTGCCGAGGTTGAAGGCCGAGACGTTCGCGGCGGACGCCATGGTCGGCGCGGCGGCCGCCCGCTGCACCACCCACACCTGCAGCGGCGGGATCGTGGCCGAGGCGACGACGCCGAAGACGGTCAGCGTCGCCACCGCCGCGATCCGGTCGTGCGAGGTCACCAGCAGCACCGCCGACAGCGCGGTCAGCCCGGCGAGCGCCGCGAGGACCGTGGGCAGCAGCGCCCGGTCGGTGTAGCGGCCGCCGAGCGGGCCGCCGACCAGCATCCCCGCGCCGAGCAGCGTCATCACCACCGGGACCGCCCCCTTGCCGAACCCGGTGACGTCGGTCAGCAGCGGCGCCACGTAGGTGACGACGGCCAGCACCGGCGCCCAGCCGAGCGCGGTGGTGGCGAGCGCCAGCCACATCCGGCCGCTGCGGAACACCGCCATCTCGTGCCGCAGCCCGCCCTGCGGGCGCGGACCGGACGGGACGAGCAGCGCGATCCCGGCGAGCGCGACGACGCCGATCCCGGCGACCGTCCAGAACGTGGCGCGCCAGCCGAGCTGCTGGCCGAGGAACGTGCCGAGCGGGACGCCGAGCACGTTCGCCAGGCTGATCCCGGTGAACATCAGCGCGACGGCCCGCGCGCGGCGCTCCGGCGCGACGAGCTCGGCGGCGACGACCGCGCCGACGCCGATGTAGGCGCCGTGCGCGAACGAGGCGACGATCCGCGCCGCGAGCAGGACGCCGAAGCCCGGCGCGAGCGCCGACAGCAGGTGCGCGGCGACGAACAGGGCCATCAGGCCGACGAGCATCGTCTTGCGGGGCAGCCGCGCGCCGAGCGCGGTGACCAGCGGCGCGCCCACCACGACGCCGAACGCGTAGCCGGACACCAGCAGCCCGGCGGCGGGGATCGAGGTGTGGAAGTCGGACGCGAGGTCCGGCAGCAGCCCGGCGATGACGAACTCGGTCGTGCCGATGCCGAAGGCGCCCAGCGCGAGGGCCAGCAGCGCGAGGGGCATGAGGGATCTCCTCGGGTAGAGTAGGCGGCGCCTGCAACAGCAAGCGCATGCATTTATTGCACAAGCATGTATTTGCAGACGCCTGCTATATCACCATGCAAGTACCTGGCGCGCAACACGAGGAGGCGTGAGCCATGTCACCCGCCCAGCCGTCCGGCGCCCCCACCGGCACGGGCGACCGCGCCCAGGGCTGGCGGACCCTCGCCGCCCTGCACGCGCGCATCGAGGACGAGATCGAACGCGCCCTCCAACGGCGGCACGGCCTGAGCGTCAACGAGTTCTGCGTGCTGCACCACCTCGCCGGACCCGACGGCCGGCACGTCCGGATGCAGCAGCTCGCCGACAAGCTCGTGCTCAGCCAGAGCGCGACGACCCGCCTGGTCGCCCGGCTGGAGAAGCGCGGCCTGCTCACCCGCGTGCTGTCGGAGGAGGACCGGCGCGGCATCTACGCCGAGGCCACCCCCGAGGGGCACGAACTGCACGCCGAAGCCGCCCCGACGCACAACGCCGCGCTCGACGACGCGCTGGCCGCGGCGGCCCGGCTGCCGGAGCTCGCGCCGCTGGTCGCGGCGCTGGAAGGGCTGGCGAATCTGAAGGTGTGACGGCGGCCGGGCTCAGCCCGTCAGGATCTCCCAGGCCGTGCCGCGGCGGACCAGCAGGTCATGGGTCAGCAGGCTCCCGGCGGGCACGTCCCACGCCGGGTCCGCGACGCCGTCGCCGCGGTTCTCCGCCCACACCTGGCCGACCGCCCAGCGCAGCTTGTCGACGCCGTCCGGGTGCCCGGTGCCGGACGCCACGAACACGTCCCGCGCGGGGGCCGCGACGACGAGGTCCCCCTCCACGTCCTGCGCGAGCTTGTCGAGGAACCCCTCGTCCAGCAGCAGCGCCGCCTCCAGGCCGCCCCGCCGCGACGGCGCGCCCATCGGGCCGGGCTCGCCGAGCGTCACCGTCACCGCGCGCACGTCCGGGTACCAGCTGAGGCCGAGCTCCGGCCTGCGGTCCCGCAGGTTGATCACCGCCTGCCGGCGCAGGTCACCGGCCGCGACGCCGAGCTCGGCGCAGTGCCGCGGCGCCACGTGCTCGTAGCGGCGGCCCGCGACCGCCGACTCGTCGGCGATCTCCAGCGCGTAGGTGACGTACAGGTCGCCGGCGAACGCGTCGCGGACCGGCTCCTCGTCCGGCGGCAGCGGGAACTCCAGCTGGATCTCCGCCGGAACCCGCGCCTTCATCAGCGGGACGATGAGACTGGACCGCTCGTCCGTCACCGACATTCCTCTCGTACCGACTGCCTCGCACGCGATCGCAACGCTGAGGTCGTTGAGGCTCGAGCTTAGTACGGGTGCGGGAGGGGCCGGACTGCCAGGCGCGGCGCGGGTGTGATCGCGCGGGCACGGTGGGTAGTGATCGTGGCGGAGGGGACGTGAACTTCTGGGAGTACCTGGGCAGCCGGCGCGAGCGGCTCCAGTTCGAGACCTGGCAGCACGCCAGCATGGTGTTCCAGTGCGTGCTGGCCGCGCTGGTGCTCGGGCTGCTGATCGGGCTGGCCGTCTACCGCAGCGGCCGGCTGTCGGCGGTGGCCACCAGCACCGCCGGGGTGATCTTCACGATCCCGTCGCTGGCGCTGCTCGGCCTGCTGATCACGCCGCTCGGCCTCGGGGTGGCCCCGAGCGTCGTCGCGCTGACCCTGTACTCGCTGCTGCCGATCGTACGGAACACCGTCGTCGGGCTGGCCGGCGTCGACAGGACGCTGGTGGACGCGGCGCGCGGCATCGGGATGACCCGCACCGCGATCCTGCTGCGGATCGAGCTGCCCCTCGCGTGGCCGGTGATCCTCACCGGCGTCCGGGTGAGCACGCAGCTCGCGATGGGGATCGCGGCGATCGCCGCGTACGTGTCCGGGCCGGGGCTCGGCGAGCAGATCTTCTCCGGGCTGGCCCGGCTGGGCGGCGCCAACGCGATCAACATGACGCTCGCCGGGACGGTGCTGATCATCATCCTGGCGCTGCTGTTCGACGGGTGCTTCGTCCTGATCGGGCGGCTGACGACCCCGCGGGGCGTCCGTGTCTGAGGGCGGCGTGCGGGAGGCCGGCGGCACGGCGGCGGCCGCGGGCGACGACGACGCCGGGCGCGGCGGGATCCGGCTGATCAACGTCACCAAGCGGTACCCCGGGCAGGCCGCCGCGGCCGTCGACGACGTCACGATGACGATCCGGAGCGGCGAGATCGTCGTGCTGCTCGGCCCGTCCGGCAGCGGCAAGACCACGATGATGCGGCTCATCAACCGGCTGATCGAGCCGACGTCCGGGAAGATCTTCGTGGCGGGCCGGGACGCGATGGGCCTCGACCCGACGGAGCTGCGCCGCCACATCGGCTACGTCATCCAGAACGCCGGGCTGTTCCCGCACATGACGGTCGCGACGAACGTCGGCCTCGTCCCGCAGATGCTGAAGTGGGACAAGAAGCGGATCGCGGCCCGCGTCGACGAGCTGCTCGACCTCGTCGACCTCGATCCCGCCCAGTACCGCGACCGGTACCCGCGCGAGCTGTCCGGCGGCCAGCAGCAGCGCGTCGGCGTCGCGCGCGCGCTCGGCGCCGACCCTCCCGCCATGCTGATGGACGAGCCGTTCGGCGCCCTCGACCCCATCACCCGCGGGAACCTCCAGGACTCGCTGCTGCGGCTCCAGGAGGAGCTCGGCAAGACGATCGTGTTCGTCACCCACGACATCGACGAGGCGCTCAAGCTCGGCGACCGCATCGCGATCCTCGACAAGGGCTCGCGCGTCGCGCAGTACGCGACCCCGCAGGAGATCCTGCTGAACCCGGCCGACGCGTACGTCGAGCAGTTCCTCGGCGGCGGGCAGGCGATGCGGCTGCTGCAGTTCAGCCGGGTCGCGGACGTGCCGCTGCAGGAGGTGCCGCGGGCGCGGACCGGCGACGACGCGGCGGAGGTCCGGCGCCGGATCGAGGGCGGCGAGACCGGCTTCGCGATCGTCCTGGACGAGCGGGACCGGCCCGTCCGCTGGGCCCACCCCGAGGACCTGGAGGGCGTCACCGGGCCGATCGGCGAGCGCGGCATGGCCGTCGCGACGCCGATCCGGGCCCGCGACACCCTCCAGCAGGCCCTCGAATGGCTGATCCAGATCGAGCACGAGTGGGTGCCGGTCGTCGGGCCGCGCGGCGTCTACCGCGGCACCGTCACCCTCGGCACCCTGCAGAACGCGATCAAGGAGATGAAGGACCGCGCGCGGACCCGGAGGCGGACCCCGTGAGCGCACCGCCGCCCGCCGCCCCGGCGCCGTCCGGGGAGGCGCCGGCGGAGAACCCGAGCGCCGCCGCCGAGCCGCGGCAGTCGCTGCACACCCCGACCGGGCGGTCCTGGCGGTCGTGGCTGGAGCCGGTCGCCATCGTCCTCATCGGCGCCGCCTGGCTGCTGTACGTGGAGAACTCGAACCTGGACAGTATCGCCGCCCGCAGCCTCGCGACGCGCTACGTCGGGCGGAAGACGTGGGAGCACATCGAGCTGACCGTCGTGTCCACGCTCGTCGTGCTGGTGATCGCGATCCCGCTCGGCGTCCTGCTGAGCCGCTCGTGGGCGCGTCCCGCCACGCCGTTCGTGCTGGCGATCGCCAACGTCGGGCAGTCCGCGCCCGCCATCGGCGTGGTGGTGCTGCTCGCGGTGATCTGGGGCATCGGCTTCTGGACGGCCGTCGTCGCGCTCGTCGCCTACGGGGTGCTGCCCGCGCTCCGCAACACCATGGTGGGGCTCCAGCAGGTCGACCCGACCCTTACCGACGCGGGGCGGGGCATCGGGATGTCGCCGGGCACGGTGCTGCGCCGCGTCGAGCTCCCGCTGGCGGTGCCGGTCATCCTGGCCGGCATCCGCACCACGCTGGTGCTCATGGTCGGGACGGCGAGCATCGCCGCGTTCATCAGCGGCGGCGGGCTCGGCGACCTCATCACCAGCGGCGTCAGCACCCAGCGCACCCCCGTGCTGCTCACCGGCTGCGTCCTCATCGCGCTGCTCGCGCTGCTGATCGACTGGCTCGGCGGGATGGCGGCCCGGGCCCTCGCCCCGAAGGGGCTGTGATGCGGCGCGGGCTGCTGGCGGCCGGCCTGGCGCCGGTGCTGCCGCTCCTCCTCGCCGGATGCGGGCTCAAGCCGGCGTCGGCGTTCCTGCCGCACATCGAGCCGGGCAGCATCCGCCCCGTCCCGGACCTGAAAGACGCGACGATCCGGGTCACCTCGAAGGAGTTCACCGAGCAGATCATCCTCGGCAAGATCGCGGTGCTGGCGCTCACCGCCGCCGGCGCGAACGCGGTCGACCACACCAACGTGCAGGGCAGCGTCACCGCCCGCAAGTCCATCACCAGCGGCGACAACGACCTCGCCTGGGAGTACACCGGCACCGGCTGGATCACCTACCTCGGGCAGGAGAACCCGATCCCCGACCCGCAGAAGCAGTTCGAGGCCGTCCGCGACCTCGACATGAAACGCAACCACATCGCCTGGCTGGCGCCTCCGGCACCGCTCAACAACACCTATGCGATGGCGGTCACGACCGCCAACCAGAAACGGTTCGGGCTCACCGACCTCTCCGACATGGCGAAAGTCCCGGCCGGCCAGCGGACGTACTGCGTCGACCCCGAATTCTTCGCCCGCAACGACGGGCTGCGCGGGATGCTCCAGGCGTACGGACTGTCCTACGGGTCGAGCGTCCCCGCCGGGAACGTGCGGCAGATGTCGTCGGGCGTCGTCTACAGCGCGACGTCGAGCGGGAAATGCACCTTCGGCGAGGTGTTCACCACCGACGGCCGCATCCAGGCACTCCACCTGCACGTGCTCGGCGACAGCAAGCACTTCTTCCCGAACTACAACCCGGCCATCACCGTCCGCGAGACGGTGCTGCGCGCGCATCCGGAACTCACGGGGCTCTTCGCGAAGATCAGCCCGCGACTCACCACCGGCGTCATGCGGAACCTGAACAGCAAGGTCGACGTGAACGGCGACGACCCGGTGCTCGTCGCCCGCGACTGGATGCGCGAGCAGGGGCTCATCAAATAGCCCCGCTCGTCAAATGACAGGGGCGCCCCCCGGCGGCACCACCGGCAGGCCGTCCGGCGCGCCCTTCTCGATGAGCCGCCACACGGCGTCGGTGTCGAGATGCCGCTCGACGAGGTCGCCCAGCGCGTCCAGCGTCGCTTCCCGCAGCGCGGCGAACGACACGTCCGGCGCCGGGGCGAAGTCGCGTCCCGCCGTCTCCGCGACGTCCTTCAGGAAGGCCCGCCGGAATCCGTCGTTCTCCATGGCGCCGTGCCAGGTCGTCCCCCAGACGGCGCCCACCCGGCACCCGTCGAGGAACGGCTCGCCGCCTTCCACGGACACGATGCCGTGGTGGATCTCGTAAGCGTCGACATTCTCGCCATAAGCGCTTCCCGTGGGCCGCCCGAGGGTCTTCTCGCTCTCGAAGACGACCCTTGTCGGCAGCAGGCCGAGCCCCTCGACGCACCCGGTCCCCGATTCGACGCCGTCCTCGATCTCCCGCGCGAGCATCTGATGGCCGCCGCAGATGCCGAGCACCGGACGCCCTTCCCGGGCCCGCCGCACGATCTCGTCCGCCATTCCCCGCTCGCGCAGCCACGCCAGATCGCTGACCGTCGCCCGCGTCCCCGGCAGCACCACGAGATCGGCCTCCGCGAGGTCGCCGGCGCTGGCGGCGTACCGCACCACGACGCCCGGCTCGCAGGCCAGCGCGTCCAGGTCGGTGAAATTCGAGACGCGCGGGAACCGCACGACCGCGATCCGCAGCGTCTGCCTCCCGAAAGGCGCGGCGGCATCCGGACGCGGCGCGTCCAGGGCGAGAGTGTCCTCGGAATCCAGATACAGCCCGAGCGTCCACGGCAGCACGCCCAGAACGGGACGCCCGGTGAGCCGCCGCAATTGCTCCAGGCCTGGCTCCAGCAATTCCTTCGCGCCCCGGAACTTGTTGACGACGAATCCCGCGATGAGCGCCTGATCGGCCGGCTCCAGCAGGGCGACGGTCCCGAACAGCGACGCGAACACCCCGCCGCGGTCGATGTCCCCGACCACGACGACCGGCAGGTCCGCCATTCTCGCGAGGCCCATGTTGACGATGTCCCCGGCGCGCAGATTGATCTCCGCCGGGCTCCCCGCGCCCTCGCAGACCACCACGTCGTACTCGCTCCGGAGCTGGTCCAGGCTCTCCTGCACGACCCCGCGGAGCCGTTCCTTGTGGTCGCCGTACTGGAGCGCGTCCACCTCGGCGACCGGCCGGCCCAGCACCACGACCTGGCTGCGCCGGTCGCTGCCCGGCTTCAGCAGCACCGGGTTCATCACCGCGCGCGGCTCCACCCCGGCCGCCTGCGCCTGCATGTACTGCGCCCGCCCGATCTCGGCGCCGTCCGCCGTCACCATCGAGTTCAGCGACATGTTCTGCGCCTTGAACGGCGCCACCTTCACGCCCCGCCGCGCCAGCCACCGGCACAGCCCGGCGGTCACCACGCTCTTGCCCGCGTCGGACGTCGTCCCCGCGACCAGCAGACCGCCGCTCACCGCGCCGCCCACACCAGCGCCGCCGCCGCGGCCGTCACCGCCGCCGACAACCGCACCGCCCGCCCGATGTCGCGGACCTCCGGAGCCCGCCCGTCCCCCATCTCGGGCCGCCGCTCCACCGCGCCGCCGTACGAGTTCGTCCCGCCCAGCCGGACCCCCAGCGCGCCGGCGAACGCGGCCTCGCACCGTCCCGCGTTGGGGCTCGGGTGATTGCCGCCGTCCCGCCGCAGCACGCGCCACGCGTCCCGTCCCGAACAGAGGACGACGAGCATCCCCGTCACCCGCGCCGGAACCCAGTTCGCCGCGTCGTCCAGCCGCGCCGCCGCCCATCCGAACCGCTCGTAACGCGGATTCCGGTAGCCGACCATCGCGTCCAGGGTGTTGACGGCCCGATAGGCCAGCAGCCCCGGAATGCCGCCCACCGCCCCCCACACCAGCGGGGCTATGGCCGCATCGGACGTGTTCTCCGCCACCGATTCCACGGTCGCCCTGGCCAGTGCCGCCTCGTCCAGCCCCTTGGGGTCCCGCGCGCACAAGTGCGGAAGCCGCCCCCGCGCGGCGTCCAGATCGCCCTCGTTCAGGACCCGCTCCATGGCGAGCCCTTCACGTCCCAAAGACGTCCCGCCCAGAACGGCCCACGTGGCGGCCGCCGTCAGCACGACCCTCAAAGGCCCCCGCGCGGCCCGTTCCAGCAGCAGCCCCGCGGCCACGGCGCCGCCCACGAGAACCCCGGTGTAGACGACGCCCGCCGCCCGCGAATCCCGGTACACCAGCCGCTCGAACCCCGACGCCAACCGCCCGAACCCCGCGACCGGATGCCCCCTCCTCGGATCCCCGAGAAGCGCGTCCAGCGCCACCCCCAGAACCAGCCCTTCAGCAGAGCCGCGCATCAAGCTCATCCCAGTGACGCTCCAACCAGTCCTGCGCCCGCCGGATCCGCGGGCCCGCCCCACCCTGCCAGATCCGCGCCCAGCCGCCGCCCCGGGCCGCCCTCGCCCGCATCGCCTCGTACGACCGCTCGAACCGCACCCGCGCCGCCGGCAGCACCTCCCGCCGCCGCTCCCGGTCCAGCCCGTACGCGTCGCAGAAGATCCGCACCCGGCGCGCGACGTCCGCCCCGTAAAGGAGCGCGTCCCTGTCCGCCGGATCGGCGATCGGCGCCCAGTGCCGCAGCGCCGTCACCACGTCGTACAGCCGCGTCGTCGGCCGCGCCAGATCGAAGTCGATCAGCGCCGCCGGCGCACCGTCCCGGAACACCACGTTCTCTGGCGTCACGTCGCAGTGCCCGATCAGCTCCGGAGGCCCGTCCAGATTGGACGCCTCCCGGTCCCAGTCCCCGTCGGGCACCCCGTACGAGACCACCGCGTCGTGATACCGCCGCAGCAGCACGCCGACGCCCCGCAGCGCGTCCTCCGACACCGCGTACCGGGGCAGCGGCCGGTGCGGCACGTCGCCCGGGACCCAGCTGAGGATCTCCCGCCCGCGCTCGTCCACCCCGAGCACCCGCGGCGCCCCGTCGAACCCGGCCGCCTCCAGGTGCCGTAGCAGCCCGTGCACCGCCGCACTGTGCGCCCGAAGCGGCCTGCGCACCGTGTTCCCCACCCGCACCACGCCCTCCGTCACGTCTCCGCCGGAGAGCGGCACCTCGCTGTCCACCGCCACAGCACCCCAAGATATGGCCCTCCGCCCACCGCCCGGTCCCGACGCGTCCCCTGGTGGCCGCGTTATGGATGTGGAGCCGGAGGACGCTCCGCCTTACACTGTGTCCCGGCGTCCCGCCGGGCCGCCGAGCGCCCGTAGCTCAGCTGGATAGAGCATCGGTCTTCTAAACCGACGGTCGCGGGTTCGAATCCTGCCGGGCGCGCCACCCCCCACCAGCGCAAACGTGCGCTTACAAGCCAAGATCCGTGCGGTCGCCCGCATGTCGCGGCCGTGTCCCATCGCGGTGAGACGCCGGTGCCCGCAGCGTCCAGGTGATCATCTTCTTGATCTCAACCGAACTCGAGGTCATACGGTCCCCCGCATGACCTGCACGCCGTGCAGGGCTCGTACCGCACGTGTTAGAGGGGGACCCCTATGACGACCGAGCAGCTTTCCGACGCCGAACTCGCCGGACAGCCCGCCGCGTACTGGACCGGTGTCGCCTACGAGGCGCTGATCGCCTACATCCGGGCCCGGCAGGCCGAAAAGGGCTACACCCAGCCCCAGTTCTGGCTGCTGCGCAACCTGTCGGCGAACGACATCTCGCCCACCGGCGACGGGATGACCCTGTCCGAGCTGCGAGCGGCCATGGCCTCCTACATCCGTCCCGAGGACGACCTGGCGGCCGAGGCCGAGGTGCTCGTGGAACGGGGCTGGCTGCGCCGGGACGCCGAGGACCGGCTGTGGCTGACCGAGGAAGGGGAGCAGGCGCGCGTGGAGCTCGCGCGCAACGCCCCCGCGATCCGCGCCGCCCTTCACGAGGGCATCGACGACGCGGAGTACGTCACCACGATCAAGGTGCTCCAGCGGTTGATCCGCAACGCGGGCGGAACGGTCGCCTGACGCGGATCCCGTGCGCCTCAGCCCGGGCGGCCTCGCTTCCGCGGCCGTCCTCCCGGGGGGCGGTGCGGGGGTGAGGCTTCCCTTCTGCGCACGTGGGCGCTACCTTGCGAGACAGAAACCAGAATTCACTTCAGTTTCGGAGGTGGTCGGGTTGACGTCAGCCGCCACGGCCGGGCGACCCGGGTGCCGTCCGCGGGAGCTACCGCCGTCCATGGTCGAGCGGATGACGCTCATCCTGGACGCGTTCCGCGGTACGACGACGCGGCTGACCCTCGAGGAGGTCGTCCACGCGACGGGGCTGCCGAGGTCCACCACGCACCGGATCCTCGACCAGCTGGTGCGGGCGGCGTGGCTGGAGCACGCGCCTCCCGGGTACCTGCTCGGGCGGCGCTCCCTGCGGCTCGGCAGCGACGCCCAGGGGTTCGTCGACCTGCGGTCGGCCGCCGCCCCGGTGCTGCACGAGTTGCAGCTCAGGACCGGGATGGTCGTGCACCTCGCCGTGCTGGAGGACACCCGCGTCCGCTATCTGGACAAGATCGGGGGCCGGTTCGCCGCCCGGGTGCCCTCACGGGTGGGCGGCAGCGCCGTGGCCCACTCCACCGCGCTCGGCAAGGCGATGCTGGCCTGCCTGCCGGCGGAGGAGGTCGACGGACGGGTCGGCGCCCCGATGAGCCGGCTGACCCAGCGCACGATCGGCGACCTGCGGACGCTGTACCAGGAGCTGCACCGGATCCGCGCCCGCGGCGGGGTCGCCTACGAACGCGGCGAGCACACCCCCGGCATCTCGTGCGTCGCCGCGGCCGTGCGCGGTCCGGAGGGTCCGCTCGGGGCCGTCTCGCTCGCCGGCGAGGCCGGGTGCCTGCTGGAGACCGCCGCCCCGCTGGTGGCCGCCGCGGCGCGGACGATCTCGGTGGAGCTCGTCTCGGCGGTCGAGAGGCATCCCGGTGACGCGCCGGCGGAGACCTGGTCGGCCGAGACGCTGGCCCGTCTCGCGGCGATCGGCCGGGACGGCGCCTGGGTCTGAGCGCGGCTGCGCGGGTGCGGTCCGGCGGGTGCGCACGGCACAATCGACCGCGTCGAGACGAAGGAGAAGCAGTGCCACGCATCGCCGATCCACGGCCGGCGGCCGAGCCCAGGTCGCCGCACCAGAAGGACCGCCACGAGCGCATCCTGCGGGCGGCGCGGAGGCTCGGCGGCGTGCACGACCTCGATCGGGTCCAGATGCAGGACGTGGCCAACGAGGCCGGGGTCGCGATCGCCACCCTGTACCGCTACTTCCCCTCGAAGACCCACCTGTTCGCCGCCGTGAAGCGCAAGCAGGTCGAGCTGTTCGCGGAGGAGGTGGCCCGGCTGAGGGCGGCGTCGGAGAACCCCCTCGACGCGGTGGTGAGGACCCTCGTGCGGGCCAGGGAGGAGATGATGCGGCGGCCGCAGCTGTCGCGCACCATCCTCCAGGCCGACCAGACCGCGCAGGCCACCGCGAACGGCCCATGGTCGTCGGACCGCACGTTCCGCGACATGCTGCTCGCGGCGGCCGGGATCGACGCCCCGGAACCCGCCGACGAGCGGTTGGTGCGGCTCCTCGAATCGTGCTGGTACGGCGTGTTGCTGTCCTGCCTGAACGCGAGGCTCTCCCCGGCGGAGGCGGACGTCGACATCCGGGTCTCGTGCGAGATGCTGCTCGGCGCGCGGCTGGGCGGCACGACGGACTGACGAGCAATGTCGGTGGTGTCGCGTTTAATCGAGGGGTGGACGTCGAAGAGCGCATCACGGAGCTGACCGCCGAGGTCAGGCGGCTGAACGACCTGTACTACGGCACCGGCGACAGCCCGCTGCCGGACGCGGACTACGACGCGCTGAAGGACGAGCTGGCGGCGCTCGTCGCCGAGCACCCCGAGCTCGAACCGGCGGACAGCCCGCTCGGGAAGGTCAACGCGCCGGCGGAGCTGACCGGCCCGACCGTCCGGCACGCGCGGCCGATGCTCTCGCTGGCGAAGGCGACGAGCGAGGAGCAGATCCGCACGTTCTGCGAGCGCTTCGGCGGCCAGGTGTTCCGCGTGTCGGAGAAGCTCGACGGCCTCTCGCTCAGCGTCGTGTACACCGACGGGCGGCTCGACTACGTCGCCACCCGCGGCACCGGCGCGGTCGGCGAGCTGGTGACCGAGAAGGTGCGCCATGTGATCCCGGGGCTGCCGACCGCGATCCAGGAGCCCGGACGCGTCGAGGTCCGGGGCGAGGCGGTGATGCTGCGGTCGGTGTGGGCCGCCTACAACGAGGCGCACCCGGACAAGACGCTGACCAACCCCCGGTCGGGCGCCGCAGGGACGCTCGTGCTGAAGGATCCCGAGGCGGCGGCGAAGGCCGAGCGGCTGCTGCGGTTCTACGCGTTCGGCGCCGACCGCGACGGCGTCGCGATGGACCTCCCGGCGGGCTTCGAGCCGGTCGCCCAGTACGTGTGCGCGTCCGCCGGCGAGGTGGTGGACGCGATCGCCGAGATCGGCGGCCGCCGCGACGGGCTGGACTACGACATCGACGGCGCCGTGGTGCGGCTGCACGAGCCCGCGGCGTTCGACGCGGCGGGCTTCAACAGCGCCGAGCCGCGCGGGGCGATCGCGTTCAAGTACCCGCCGGAGGAGAAGCTGACCACGCTGCTGTCGGTCGAGTGGCCGGTCGGCAAGATCGGCCGCGTCCCGCCGCGCGCGAAGGTCGCGCCGGTGTTCGTCGGCGGCGTGACGGTGGAGAACATCACCCTGCACAATCCGCGCCTGATCCGCGAGCGCGACCTGCGGATCGGCGACACGGTGGCGGTCGTGCGGCGCGGCGACGTGATCCCGTTCGCGGGCCGGTCGCTGCCGGAGCGGCGCGACGGCGGCGAGATCGAGATCGTCCCGCCGACGCACTGCCCGTCGTGCGGTTCGGAGCTGGAGGTCCGCGGCACCGGCGAGGAGCGCTGGTGCGTGAACCTCCAATGCCCGGCGCAGGCGACGCGCCGGCTGATGCACTGGGCCTCGCGCCAGGCGGCCGACATGGAGGGCGTCGGCGACGTCTGGATCGAGAAGCTCGCCGAGGACGGCGTGCTCAAGCGCCGCAGCGACCTGTACGACCTGACCGCCGAGCAGCTGCTCGGCTACGAGCGGATGGGCGAGGTCAGCGCCCGGAACATGGTCGACTCGATCGCGTCCTCCAAGGGCATGGGGCTGCGCCGCGCGCTGATCGGGCTGGCGATCCCGATGGCGTCCGAGGGCACGGCGAAGCGGCTGTGCCTGGCCGGCTACGAGCGGGTCGAGGACGTCGCGGCGGCGACCGTCGAGGACCTGGTGGCGATCCGCGACATCGGGCCGAAGGCCGCCGAGAGCATCGTGGCGTTCTTCGCCCGCGCGGACGTCCAAGAGGAGATCGCGGCGCTGCGCGAGCGCGGCGTGAACCTCGACGTGCTGGACGAGGACCGGCCGGTCGACGCGGCGGCCGCGGGCGACTCGCCGCTCAAGGGCGCGTCGGTCGTGATCACCGGCGCGTTCACCGACCCGCGCTCGGGCGCGAAGATCAGCCGGCCGGACGTCACGCGGCTGGTCGAGCAGGCGGCGGCGACCGCCGCCTCGTCGGTCTCCGCCAACACCGACTACCTGCTCGCGGGCGCCAACGTCGGGGCCGCGAAGACCGGCAAGGCCGAGAAGCTCGGGGTCACGGTCGTGCAGCAGGACGAGCTGTGGCGCTGGCTGGCCGAGGCCGGGGTGATCTGAATGCGCATCGTCGCGGTGGCGGACACGCACACCTACCACCACGACCTCGCCGTGCCCGACGGCGACGTCTTCGTCCACGCGGGCGACCTGTGCCGGCGCGGCGAGGACCTCGCGGAACTCCGGGAGGCCGCCGACTGGCTGCGCGCCCTCCCCCACCGGACGAAGATCGTCGTCGCCGGCAACCACGACCGGATGCTGGAGGACCGGCCCGACCGGGCGCGGGCCGTCCTGGCCGAGCGCGGCATCCGCTACCTGCAGGACAGCGGGACCGAGATCGACGGCGTCACGTTCTGGGGCAGCCCCTGGCAGCCGGCGTTCAACGACTGGGCCTTCAACCTTCCGCGCGGCCGCCGGCTGGCCCGCAAGTGGGCCCTGATCCCCGAGCGGGTCGACGTCCTGATCACGCACGGCCCGCCGCTGGGCATCGGCGACGCCGGCGCCCCGCCGGGCCGCCACGGCTGCGCGGACCTGCTGGCGCGGGTGCGGCAGGTCCGCCCCAGGCTGCACCTGTTCGGGCACATCCACCAGGACGGCGGCCTCTGGCACCACGACGGGACGGCCTTCGCGAACGTCACCACCTGGGAGTGCGAGCGCGGCCCGACCGTCATCCGGCTGGACGCCGCGGGCGCCGTCGGCGAGGTCGTCCCTCCGGCACGCAGCACCTAGCCGGTTCAGGGCTTCAGGGCGACGCCGCTCCACATGGTGGACGGGGTGGAGGCGAGGGCCGGGACGTCCGGGCGCCATTCGGGGGCCCGGACGAGGCCGGGCTCGACGAGGTCGAGGCCGTCGAGGAACGCCGCCACCTGGTCGCGGCTGCGCAGCGTGATCGTCTGCGCCATGGCCTCGTTGAGCCGGTCGGCCATGGTCGCCATCCTGGCGGCCTGGATGTCGGTGGCCGGATGGGAGATCGCCACGTAGCTGCCGCTCGGGACCGCGTCGACCAGCGTGCGGACGACCCCGTACGGGTCGGACTCGTCCGGCACGTACTGCATGATCGCGATCAGCATCACCGCGACCGGCCGCTCGAAGTCCAGGATCTCGCGCGCCGCGTCCAGGACGGTGCCGGTGTCGCGGACGTCGGCGTCGATGTAGGAGGTGGCGCCGGCCGGGGTGCCGTTGAGCAGGGCGCGGGCGTGCGCGAGGACGACCGGGTCGTTGTCGACGTACACGACGCGGCTCTCGGGGGCGGCGGCCTGCGCGACCTCGTGGGTGTTGTCGGCCGTGGGGATGCCGGTGCCGATGTCCAGGAACTGCCGGACGCCCCGCTCGGCGGCCAGGAAGCGGACGGCGCGGGCCAGGAACGCCCGGGTGTTGCGCACCGAGGCGACCATGTCGGGCAGCGCCGCGATGGCCTGCTCCGCGGCCTCCCGGTCGGGCTCGTAGTTGTCCTTGCCGCCGAGCCAGTAGTCCTGGATGCGGGCGATGTGCGCAACGCTGGTGTCGAACGAGGGCGTGTCCGGCGCCCTGTCGTGCGTCTCCCCGGCCATCGTGGGACCTCCAGACCTCCCGGCGCCGAGTCGCCGCCCAGCCTAGACCGGCAAGATCCGCGGAGTGGGGGCTTTCGGGCGGCTCGCCCGGCGCACGGCCCGGGGCAATGACCCGGCCATGCGGTGTCCAAGAATCCCGTTGCCGCGCTGTCACCGGCGGGGTCGCGGGTAGCCGCACTTCACGGGGGGTGGCGGCTATGCGCATCGGTGGGCCCGTCGTCCCGATGGCGGCGACGGCGATCGACCGCGTCCCGGACGAGGCGGCCTGTCCCGGCGGGTGCCGGTACGAGCCCAAGTGGGACGGGTTCCGCGCGCTGGCGATCGTGAACGAGAAGGGCGGCGTGCGCCTGTGGTCGCGGCGCCTGAAGAGCTTCAACGACGCGTTCTCCGAGGTCGTGCCGGCGGTCTTCGACGCGCTGCCGCCGGGGACGGTGGTCGACGGCGAGATCGTCCGCTGGGGACGCGACGGGCGCCTGGACTTCGCGGCGTTGCAGCGCCGGCACGTCGCCGGGCGCCGCCGCCGCGAGCTCGCGCTGACCGAGCCGTGCCATTACGTGGTGTTCGACGTCCTGGAGGCCGGCGGGACCGACTACCGGCCCAGGCCGCTGTCCGAGCGCCGCGAGGCCCTCGAACACCTCCTGTCCGGCGTGCCGGACACGTCCCGGATCGTGCTGTGCCCGCAGATGCGCGACGTGGGCGAGGCCCGGGTGTGGTTCGAGATCCTGCCCGCGCAGGGCATCGAGGGCCTCGTCGTCAAGGCCGCCTCGGGCCGCTACCAGGAGGGCAAGCGCGGCTGGTGGAAGGTCAAGCACCGCACCACCACCGAGGCCGTCGTCGGCGGCGTCACGGGCGGTGCCGCCGCCCCGGAGACCCTGATCCTCGGCCGGTACCGGCCGGACGGGCGGCTGCGCGTCGTCGCCCGCTCCGGTCCCCTGCCCCCGGCCGCGCGCCGTGAGCTCGCCGGCCTGCTGGCGCCCGCCGGGGACGACCACCCGTGGCCGGCGGTCCTGCCCGCCGGATGGGCCGGCGGGATGCCCGGCGCGGAGGCGCCCACCCCGTACGTCCGGGTCGTCCCGGACGTCGTCGTCGAGATCAGCGTGGACGCCGCGACGGAGCACGGCCGGTGGCGCCACTCGGTCCGGTACGTCCGGACGCGCAGGGACCTGCACCCGACGGACGTTCCCCAGGGCCTCGATCTGGAGTGACTCAGGACGGCACGAGGGTCCGGGCCAGGAGGAGCGTCACGTCGTCCTCGGCGGTCCTCGTCACCATGGTGTCGACCACGCCGGCGCAGAGGCGGTCCAGCGGGACGTCGGGACGGGCCAGGGCCGCGCCGAGGCGCCGCATGCCCGCGCCGAGGTCGTCGTCGCGGCGCTCGATCAACCCGTCGGTGTACATGGCCAGCAGTGTCCCCGGGGCGAGCTCGACCTCGGCGGACCGGTGCGCGCCGAACCCGAGCCCGATCGGGGTGCCCGCGGGAAGGTCGGGGAAGGAGACGCCGCCACCGGGATCGACGATCGCGGGCGGGAGGTGCCCGGCCGAGGCCATGGAGCAGCGCCGGGCGGCCGGGTCGTAGACGATGTACAGGCAGGTCGCGGCGATGGGCGACAGGGCGCTGCCCTGCTCCTCCTCGTCCTGGCGCGCGTACAGCTCGTCGAGGCGGGCGAGCAGTTCGGCCGGAGGAAGGCCGAGGTAGGCGAGCGTCCGCATGGCGGTGCGCAGGCGCCCCATGCTCGCGGCGGCGTTGATCCCGTGCCCGGTCACGTCGCCCACCGCGAGGGCGAGGCGGGAGTCGGGCAGCGGGATCGTGTCGTACCAGTCGCCTCCCACGCCCTGGTGGACGTCGGACGGCAGGTAGCGCGAGGCCAGCTCCATCATGTCCCCGCCGCACAGCCTGCGCGGCAGGAGCTGCCGCTGGAGGGCGAGGGACGCGTCGTGCTCGCGGGTGTACTGGCGCGCGTTGTCCAGGCTCAGCGCGGCGCGGGCCGCGAGCTCCTCGGCGAGCACCAGGTCGTCCCGGGTGAACGGCGCCTTGTTGTCGGTGCGGACGAACACGGCGATGCCGAGGAGGCTGCCGCGGGCCCACAGCGGGACGATGATCAGCGTGTGCATGCCCATGGCGTCGATGACCCGGGCGCGGTCGGGGTCGGCGTCGAGCCAGCTCCCCGGCGAGGTGTCCATCTCGGGTTCGAAATGGGCGCGGCCGGACTCCAGGACCAGGGTGAACGGGGACCGGGGCGGCACGTACACCGGCTGCCCCTGCGGCCACAGGGACTCGGGGATCCCGGTGTGGATCGAGGCCAGGCCCGCGCGGCGGAACACGGGGATGCCGCTGTCGCCGGCCTCCAGCCGCTCCAGGGGTTCCGTCCCCGGCAGGACGGCCTCGGTGAGGTCGACGGTGGCGTAGTCGGCGAACGCCGGGACGGCGAGGTCGGTGAGCTCCTGGGCGGTCCGCTGGACGTCGAGGGTGGTGCCGATCTGGACGCTGGCCCGGCGGAGCAGGGCCAGCCGCTCGCGCGCCCGGCTGTGGGTGATGTCGATGGCCATCAGGCACACGCCGAGGGGGCGCGAGTCGAGGGCCTCGACGCGGAACAGGAACGTCGAGAACGTGCTCTCCCCGCCGGTGCCGCCCCACCGGGACTCGCGGTCCAGCACCGGGACGCCGTCGGCGAGCACCTCGCGGATCAGCTCCGGCGGGACGAGGGGTTCGAGCTCGCCGGGGCTCTCGGGCAGCGGCCGGCCCACCCGGAAGCAGGGGAAGGCCTCCTCCAGCCGCTGCGCCCGCTCGTTCCGCCAGACCGACCGCAGGTCGGTGTCCCAGGCGACCATCACCACGGGCGCGGCGCTGAGCAGCGGCTCCAGCACGGACGTGCCGAGGGTGAACACCGAGGCGGGGATCGCCGCCACCACCCAGGCGGGCGCCCCGCCCGGGGTGGTGATCCGGATCCGCTCGAGGTGCGTGACGATCTGGCCGCCGTCCTCGTGGCGGAGGTCGACCATGCCGACCCGGTAGTCGTCGTCGCCGTGGCCGCCGTTCCACGTCCAGATGCGGCGTGCGCGGTCGCGCTCCATGCGCAGGTCGGTGCCGGGGCGGCCGAGGATCCCCTCCGCCGGATAGCCGAGCAGCTCGCCGGCCGCCTTCGACCATCCGACCACGTCGCCGCGGGCGTCGAGGAGGGCGACCGCCGGGACGGGAGCGTCCCTGCCGTGCTCCCAGATGTTGCTCCGCGCCATGGAGCCATACAACCACGCGACCATCCGCCTGACGTGCGGAGCATCACCATGTGAACAAGATTAGTCACGAACAGTGGTCATCATCCGACCGGCGAGGAACCGCCCGTGCGGCCGGTTTCCTGGACGATCCGCCGGACGACGGAGACGGCGCGCGCCAGGTGGGGTTCGGTGCGGTCGGTCCGGTGGGCGATGGCCAGGTCGACGCCGGCGGCGGGACGGGCCAGGGGGCGGAAGACGACGCCGTCGAGGGCCAGGGCCGTCACCGGTTCGGGGACGACGGCTACGCCGAGGCCGCCCGCGACGAGGGTGACGAGGGTCGAGGTCTCGCCGACCTCGTGCCGGATCCGGGGCTCCACGGCGGCGTCGCGGAAGAGGCCGAGCACCACGTCGTACATCACGGAGCGGCGGTCGGCGGAGTGCACGATGAGGTCGGCGCCGGCCAGGTCGGCGACCTCCACCCGCCGCTGGGCGGCGAGCGGGTGGTCGGCGGGGACGGCGACGACGAGCCGGTCCCGGCGCAGCGGCAGGACGGTGAGGGACAGGTCGGCGATCGGCGGGCGGAGCAGCGCGAGGTCGATCTCGCCGGTGCGCAGCGCGGCGGCCTGGTCGGGCACGAGCATCTCGCCGCGGAAGGAGAAGTCGACGCCGGACAGTTCGAGGGAGAGGCCCCGGGAGAGCGCGGGCAGGAGGCTGTAGGTGGCCGAGCCGACGCAGCCGATCGTGAGGTGCCCGACGGCGCCGGCCGCGATCCGGCGGGCCTCGTGGGCCGCCTCGTCCACCTCGCCGAGGATCCTCCGTGCGCGCGCGAGGTAGCCGCGGCCCGCGTCGGTGAGGTCGACCCGGCGCGTGCTGCGGTGGAGGAGCTCGACGCCGAGGTCGGTCTCCAGCCGGCGGATCGCCTGCGACAGCGGCGGCTGGGCCATGTTGAGCCGTTCGGCGGCGCGGCCGAAGTGGAGTTCCTCGGCGACGGCGACGAAGTAGCGCAGGTGACGGAGATCCATATGGAGCAAGTATCAATCAGTACGAATATTGATACTTCACTGTATCAAGGGAGGCCACCTAGCCTCGGTGGCATGAGCACCTACCTGTACTCGGCCGTCCGGACGCCGTTCGGGCGGTTCAACGGCGCCCTGGCGGGCGTGCGGCCCGACGACCTCGCGGCGGGCGTGATCACCGCGCTGCTGGAGCGGGCGCCCCGGCTGGACGCCGCCGCGATAGGCGAGGTCGTCTGGGGGAACGCGAACGGCGCGGGCGAGGAGAACCGCAACGTCGGCCGGATGGCCGCGCTGCTCGCCGGGCTGCCGACGAGCGTGCCCGGCACGACCGTCAACCGGCTGTGCGGGTCCAGCCTCGACGCGGCGATGATCGGGTCCCGGACGATCGAGACCGGCGACGCCGACGTGGTGCTGGCCGGCGGCGTCGAGTCGATGACCCGGGCGCCGTGGGTACTGCCGAAGCCGGCGAAGGGCTTCCCCGCCGGGAACGTCACCGCGGTGTCGACCACGCTCGGCTGGCGGCTGGTGAACCCGCGCATGCCGGAGGAATGGACCGTCTCCCTCGGCGAGGCCAACGAGCTGCTCCAGGAAAGGTACGGCGTCGGCCGCGAGCGCCAGGACGCGTTCGCCCTGCGCTCGCACCGGCTCGCTGCGGCCGCCTGGGACGAGGGCTTCTACGACGACCTGGTGGTCCCCATCGAGGGGCTGAAGCGCGACGAGGGCATCCGCGCGGACACGTCGCTGGAGAAGCTGTCCGGCCTCAAGCCGAGCTTCCGCCCGGACGGCACCATCACCGCCGGCAACGCCTCGCCGCTGAGCGACGGCGCGTCCGCCCTGCTGCTCGGCTCCGCCGAGGCCGCCGGGCGGATCGGCCTGGAGCCCCTCGCGCGCATCGCCGGGCGGGGCGCGTTCGCCCTCGACCCGCAGGACTTCGGGTACGCCCCGGTCGAGGCGGCGAACCGCGCCCTCGCGCGGGCCGGGATCGGCTGGGACCGGGTGGGCGCCGTCGAGCTGAACGAGGCGTTCGCCGTGCAGTCGCTCGTCTGCGTCGACGCCTGGGGCGTCGCCCCGGAGATCGTCAACACCCGGGGCGGCGCGATCGCGATCGGCCACCCGCTCGGGGCCAGCGGCGCCCGCGTCCTCGGCACGCTCGCGAAGGTGCTCCGCGAGCGCGGCGAGCGCTGGGGCGTCGCCGCCATCTGCATCGGCGTCGGGCAGGGCCTCGCCGTCGTCCTCGAGAACACCGACACGGAGGCCGGGGCGTGAGCCGCACGGAGATCCTGGAGAGCATCGACGAGGCCGTCCGCGGGATCGAGGACGGCAGCACCGTCCTGGTCGGCGGCTTCGGCTTCGCGGGCATGCCGTTCGACCTCGTCGACGGGCTGATCCGGCAGGGCGCGAAGGACCTCACCATCGTGTCCAACAACGCCGGCAACGGGGACGTCGGGCTCGCCGCGCTGCTCAAGGCCGGGCGGGTGCGCAAGGTGATCTGCTCCTTCCCCCGGCAGAGCGACTCCTACGTCTTCGACGAGCTGTACCGGGACGGGAGGATCGAGCTGGAGATCGTGCCGCAGGGCAACCTCGCGGAGCGGATGCGGGCGGCGGGCGCGGGCATCGGCGCCTTCTACTGCCCGACCGGCGTCGGCACCCCGCTGGCGGAGGGTAAGGAGACCCGGACGATCGACGGCCGCGTCCACGTCCTGGAGTACCCGATCCGGGGCGACGTGGCGCTGATCAGCGCCCACCGCGCCGACACGCTGGGCAACCTCGTCTACCGCAAGACCGCCCGCAACTTCGGCCCCGTCATGGCGACCGCCGCGGCCACCACGATCGTGCAGGTGGGCGGCGTCGTCGCCGCCGGGGACCTCGACCCGGAGGCGGTCGTCACGCCGGGCATCTACGTCGACCGCGTGGTGCGGGTCGAGGAACGCCACTACACCGTCCAAGGAGCGCGCTGACGATGTCCCCCACCACCGAGTCCTCCACCACGGAGGCCGGCGCCGCCGAGTCCTCCACCACCGGGCCCCTCACCCCGGACGAGCTCGCGGCGGTCGTCGCCCGCGACATCCCGGAGGGCTCCTACGTCAACCTCGGCATCGGCCGTCCCACCAAGGTCGCCGACCACCTCCCGGACGGCTCGGGCGTCGTGCTGCACACCGAGAACGGCATGCTCAACATGGGGCCCGCCGCGACGGGCGACGAGATCGACCCGGACCTCACCAACGCCGGGAAGGTCCCGGTGACGGAGCTTCCCGGCGCGTCGTACTTCCACCACGCGGACTCGTTCGCGATGATGCGCGGCGGCCACCTCGACGTGTGCGTGCTGGGCGCGTTCCAGGTCTCGGCCACCGGGGACCTCGCGAACTGGAGCACCGGCGCCCCCGGCGCGATCCCGGCCGTCGGCGGCGCGATGGACCTGGCCATCGGCGCCAAGCAGGTGTTCGTGATGATGACGCTGTTCGACAAGCAGGGCCGGTCGAAGCTGGTGCCCGCGTGCACCTACCCGCTGACCGGCGTCGGCTGCGTCAGCCGCGTCTACACCGACGTCGCCGTCATCGACGTCGGCCCGGACGGCGCGTCGGTCCGCGAGACCTTCGGCATCACGCTCGACGAGCTCCGCGAGCGGGTGCCGGTCCCCCTCAAGGCCGCCTGACACCGGAGCGGCCCGGCGGCCGCGGTCCATCGCGGACCGCG